>CAYNIS010000491.1:0-2912 GCA_964397055.1 uncultured Rhodospirillaceae bacterium
GTCGTCGCCGTCGCGCTCCGCCTTCGTGCGGATGCCGGCGACGTCGGACCCGGCCGCCGGTTCGGAGAACAGCTGGCACCAGATCTCCTCGCCGCGGCTCGCCGGCTTGGCGAACCGGTCCTTGTCCGCGTCATTGCCGCAGGTGATGATGGTCGGAATGCACATGCCGAGCCCGATCTCGAAGAAGCCGCGGGAAACGACGTACTTGGCCTCTTCCTGGTTGTAGATGACCTGCATCATCTGGCTCGCCCCGCGCCCGCCATAGGCTTCGGGCCAGGTGATCACGGCGAGCTTGGCATCCGCCTTCTTCGCCTGGAAATCCTTGGCGGCGGCAATCGCATCGTCGAGCTTCGGATACTTCTGCCGGAAGGTCTCCTTGGCGGTGTCCTTCGGTTCGGCATGCTTGTCGAGGAAGGCGCGCACCTCGGCACGGAATTCGGCCTCTTCGGCGGTGTCTTCGAAGTTCATCGTCGGTGTCTCCCCAAAGGGTTGGTCAGGCCAAAGGGTTGGTCAGGCCAAAGGCCCGGTCAGGCCGCGTTCTTCATTTCGAGAAGGGTGATCAGGCGGTCCTTCCAGCTGCGCTGGCTGCCGATCGCGAGCGCCAGCATCTTCGCCCGCCTGAGATAGAGGTGGCAGTCGAACTCCCAGGTGAAGCCCATGCCGCCATGGATCTGGATGTTCTCCTGGGCGGCGTAGTCGAAGGCCTCGGTCGCGGACACCCGCGCGGCGGCCGCGGCGACGGGAAGCTCGGCGCTGTCCGTCGACAGCGCCCAGGCGCCGTAATAGGCGTTCGACCGGGCGAGTTCGGTCTTGATGTACATGTCGGCCATCTTGTGCTTGAGCGCCTGGAAGGAGGCGATCAGGCGGCCGAAGGCGTAGCGCCCCATGGCATAGTCGCGGGCCATTTCCAGCGCGGCGTCGGCACCGCCGACCTGCTCGAACGCGAACAGCACCGCCGCCCGATCGAACACCCGGCGCAAGGTGGACCAGCCGTCGCCCTCGGCCCCCACCAGCTCCGCCGCCGCCCCGTCGAAGGAGAGGCGCGCCATGTCCCGGGCCATGTCGACGGTCTTCAGCGTGTCCCGGGAAACCCCGGCGGCCGACAGGTCGACGAGGTAGAGGGAGGCTGATCGTTCCGTCGGATCGTCGTTGCAGCGCGCGAGCACGATGGCGAAATCGGCGTAGGTGCCATCCGCCACCGGCGCCTTGGCGCCGAACAGCTTGCCGCCTTCAACATGGGCGGAGAGGTTGGCCGGCGTGGCCGCCTTCGGCCCTTCCGACACGGCGAGCGTGCCGATCGTGCCCTCGGTCGCGAGCCTGGGCAGCCAGGTGCGCTTCTGCGCCTCCGAACCCGCGATCAGGAGCGCTTCGGTCGCGAGGTAGACGGACGAGGAGAACGGCACCGGGGCCGCCGCCCGGCCCAGTTCCTCGGCCAGCACGCAGAGTTCGAGATGGCCGAGGCCGACGCCGCCGTAGGCTTCCGGGATCGCCGTCCCGGTCCAGCCCATCTCGACGATGCCGCGCCAGAGATCGGCGTCGTGGGTCTTGTCGGTGTCGAGCACGGCGCGCACCGCCTTCGCACTCGACCGCTCTTCGAGGAAGCGCCGAGCCTGATCCTTCAGCATCCGCTGATCGTCGGAGAATTCGAAATTCATGGCCTCGGACTTCCTCCCTGAAGCATTGTCGACGAAGCGCGCGGCAATTCCCCCGCACTTCGCTTCGTTGGCCGGGACTAACCCGGCAGTTGGTAGACCATGCTAAAGCGTCGGGCTCGGACTGCAATCTTTCTGCGGCACCGTGACGCGCGGATGAAGCAACCAGGCATTCGCCCGTGCCGCCCTGCCCAGGATTGGGCATCCCGGCGGCCGGAATGTGCCGGCAAAGGCGAAGTTACCCTTGCCCGGCGGACACTGGCACTCCTAGATGCGGGAAACGCGCGGTCAGGGCGGAACAGCCCGGGCTGCCGCCCCTTCGTCCCGACCGTTTCGAGTCCCTATGGGCAGCCTCAACGTCGCCGAAGCGGTCGAGGAGAGCTATCGCTTCTTCTTCGACCGGCTGAGCTTCTTTAAGCGCTTGGCGCTGCCCTGGCTGTTGGTCGTCACGGTCGTCCAGTTCGTGGGATATCAGATCGCGTTCAGCGACATCGACCGGCTGATCCGGTTCATCGCCCGGGTCGCCAGCGACTGTGTCACCTACGCGGTCGCCGCCTGGATCGCGGTCGCCTGGTGCCGCGCCATCCTCCTCAATCTCGAAGCCGGCATCCCGTCGCCGCCGGACCGGCGCGATTGGCTGGCGGCGTGGATCATGATGCTGTTCGTGGGTCTTCCGACCTTCTGCATGCTGTTGTTCTGGCCGATGCCGGCAGCACCGCCCGACACCGACGCCGGCCCGATGGAGCTCGGCCCGGGCAGGGAACTGATGCTGATCGGCATGCTGGTCGGCGTCACCTTCCTCAGCATGCAGATCATGCGGGTGATGCTGATCGTCCCGGCCCTGGCGGTCGACAGCGAACAGGCGACGATCGAGGGCACGCTGGAGGCGACGGCGTCGATCTGGGGGCGATTGTCGCTGGGCCTGATCATCGTCATGCTACCGCCGCTGGTCCTCGCGATCCTGATGCTGCAGCCCCTCGTCCAGGCCCAGATCGACGGCAGCACCCTGGCGGCGGTGGCGAGCACCGTGCTGGCCATGGTGCTGGACTTCGTGCGCACGGTGCTCGGCTTCGGCTATCTCGCGGTAGTGTTCCGCCAGGTCTCCCCCAGCCGCGGCGACGGGCCCAGCCGCATCCAGTTTTCCGACCCGACCGACCCGTTCGCTTGAGCCGCGGCGATCTGTCGTTTCACCGGCCCGGTTCTTGCTAGTGTCCTGATTCCGAAGGTCGCTGCCAGGGCGTGACCCGCGCGCTTGCGAAC
>CAYNIS010000492.1:0-2903 GCA_964397055.1 uncultured Rhodospirillaceae bacterium
CGCCACCGTCGGAGACCTGGCGGGAAACGCTGCCGGCCCCGGCCTGGGCGGTCAACATCTCCGCCGACGGCCGGTTCGTCGTCGCCGCCGTCGGCGACGGCACCCTGCGCTGGTACCGGCGGAGCAACGGCGCGCCGGTGATTTCCGTGTTCGCCCACCCGGATGGCAAGCGCTGGCTCGCCTGGACGCCGGAAAGCTTCTTCGACCACTCCTTCGACATCGCCTCGGGCTCGAACGGCGCGAACCTGATCGGCTATCACCTGAACCTCGACCGGGCCGAGGGCTATACCGAGTTCGTCAATATCGAGCAGATGTACCAGCGCTATTACCGGCGCGACCTGGTGATGGCGAAGCTGCGCGGTGACGAACAGGAAGTCGTCAAGCAGGCGGCCGCCGCCGGCAGCGTCGCAGATGTGACAGACGGGCTGTCCCCCAAGGTCGAGGCCTCCCGCGTTTGCGTCATCGGCGACGCAGGCGAGTCCTGCACGAACATCGAACTGAAGCAGACGGCGACGCGCCAAATCGCCGAGACGCCGGTTTCCGTCTCTGACGATGAAGTTCTCGTCACGATCGAGGTGACCGACCGTGGCGGCGGCATCCGCAATGTTTTCCTCCGTCGTGACGGCACCGAGGTTCGGACCCAACTGGTTTCCGAGGAGCGGACGGACAACGGCAAGCTGCGGCAGATCCACAGCCTGCCGGTAGCCGAGGGCGAGAACGAGATCCTGGTGTCCGCCATCAATGACAACGAGGTCGAGGCGGCGGGAGAAGACCAGGCCCTGTTCACGGTCATCTATCAGGCGCCGGTGACGACGGAGGACCAGCGGTCGCTCTACATCATCTCTGTCGCCGTCGGCGACTATCAGCACATCAATGATCTTGACAACCCAACGAAGGACGCGACGGACTTGGTCGAGATGTTCCGCCAGAAAGCGCGCGCCGGCAGCATCTACGACAAAGTCGAAGCCGCCGTTCTGCTGGATGAGCGGGCGACCAAAGCCAACATCCTCGCGACCTTCGACGATCTGGCTCCGAGGGTCAGACCGCGCGACCTCGTCATCGTCTTCCTAGCGGGCCATGGCTTCAACGTGAACGGGCGCTACTACTTCGCACCATGGGAGGTTAATCCGGACGGCTTCAACACGCCTGAAGCAATGATGGAAGCCTACGGCTTCAGCCAGGAAGAGCTGGCCGAGGGTCTGGCGAAGTTGCAGGGCAACGAAGGCATGGTGATCTTCGACACCTGCTATTCGGACAGTTTCGGTTTCGGCGGTAACGATGTCCTGAATCCGGCAAGCTATCGCGACGACGCGGCGACGGCCGCCCCGGCGATAGGACAGCGCAGCGGCCGATTGATCCTGGCGGGCGTGAACGACGAACAGCAGCTCGCCATCGACAGCGCGCGCGAAGGCGAAATCCTCCCGGACTTTCCGGACAACGGCATGTTCACCTCTTGGCTTCTGACTGGCCTGAACGGCAAAGCCATGCGCGAGGGCGCGCGGGCGGCTCGCGACTACATCCAGGCGGCGGAGGTTGCCTTCTACACCCAGGACATGGTCAGCCTCGCCACCAGGGGCACCGGCCTTGAGCAGAAACCGAGCTTCTACTCCGCCGGAGACCCGCTCTTTCCATTGATCCCGGTCGGCGACTGATCTGCGAAAGGGCCTGTCGGATGGAGTTTCCTTAGAACTTTAGAGGGCGTTGACTGGCGGTTAGGTTGCGGTACGGTTACGACAGGGTAAAGGGGATCGGAACCGGCGGGGCCTCCGGTCCCTTTCTTCATCAGGAGGAACCCTGGTGGACCTGTCGCTTTACTGGATCCAGCTTGGACATACCGCTGCCATCCTGTGGGTGATCGCAGCCGCCGTGCATGTCCTCTACTGCGGGGCGACCTGCACCTTCAGCCGCCGGCTCTATGTCAGCGTGCCGTCCCTCGGTCTCTGGTTGATCGGGGTCTACACCCACAACGGCACATCGCCGTTCACGCGGCTCGCCCGGTTGCGCGGCGCGCGCGGTCCCACCGATGACAGCTTCCTGCCGGACATGATCGGCGAGCACATCGTCTTCATCGCGACGCCGATGGCCGGCATCGCGCTCGCGCTCTTGGCCATCAACGCCTACTGGATGATGCAGAATCATCCCGAACCGCCGAAGATCGACCCGGCTCATTCCGATTTCGGGACTTGAGCCTCCCGCTGCTTCCGGCAGCGCTCGGAGCAATAGCGCACATTCTCCCAGTCCCGGGCCCATTTCTTGCGCCAGGTGAACGGCCGGCCGCAGGTGGCACAGGTCTTGGTCGGCAATTCCGCCTTCTTCACCCCCTTCGGCATCAGAGGTCGAGGCTCGCCTGATCTGGGTCGGCGTTCCGACGCCTGAGCCTGGTCGGGTTCGACGGCGGCAGGCCGCTCTTGCGGCTGCCGTGGCGTTCCTGAATGCCGTCCGCCGCCGCGCGGTAGCCTTCCCCGCGGCGTACCGCCCAGACCCTGTCCCGGGCCGCCCGTGCAGCGGCGACGTGATCGACGATGCGGTCCGGGTAGTCGAACCCCAGGCGGAAACCGGCGGCTTCGCTTGCGCCCCGGTCCAGCTTCCAGGGTTCGTGGATGAAGCGATCCGGGAGGTTCGACAGTTCCGGGCACCAGTGGCGGATGAAGGTCCCGTCGGGGTCCTGATCCTGGCTCTGTTTCACCGGGTTGTAGAGGCGCACGGTGTTGATGCCGGTGGTGCCCGACTGCATCTGCGCTTGCGGGTAGTGGATGCCCGGTTCGTAGTCGGTGAATACGCGGGCGAGGTGGAGCGACGGCTGGCGCCAGTCGAGCCACAGGTGGTAGCTGGCAAAGGCCATCAGCATCGCGCGCATGCGGAAGTTGATCCAGCCGGTGGCGGTCAGCGACCGCATGCAGGCG
>CAYNIS010000493.1:0-2891 GCA_964397055.1 uncultured Rhodospirillaceae bacterium
GCCCCGCCGGGTTTCCGCCTGTGGGGCGGGGCCACGGTGGAGGCCGAGGACATGGGCGCCGTCCTGCCCTGGCTCGACTGGGCCTTCGACGCGGTGAAGTCGGCGAAGGCCGCCGCCTGACGCCGGCGCCATCTCTGCTGCCCGCCACCTCCGTCTCACCAGACGCCACAGCGGCCCACTGCCGGCCGTGTCCCCCTTCATGCCATCCGAGGGAGCCTTTGCCATGCCCAAGGTTCTGATTTCCGACAAGCTTTCGCCGCGTGCCGCCGACATCTTCAAGGAACGCGGGGTCGAGGTCGACGTGAAGACCGGCCTTTCGGAGGACGAACTCGTCGCCATCATCGGCGACTATGACGGCCTCGCCGTGCGCTCGGCGACCAAGGTGACCAAGCCGGTCCTGGAGGCCGCCCATAACCTGAAGGTGACCGGCGCCTCCGCCGCCGGCGTCGTGGTCATGAACACGCCGTT
Source organism: uncultured Rhodospirillaceae bacterium (assembly GCA_964397055.1). Classification (GTDB taxonomy): domain Bacteria; phylum Pseudomonadota; class Alphaproteobacteria; order CAYNIS01; family CAYNIS01; genus CAYNIS01. The sequence continues at coordinate 469 of CAYNIS010000493.1, forward strand.
CGGCAACTCGATCACCACCGCCGAGCACGCCATTGCCATGATGATGGCGCTGGTGCGCGACATCCCGGAGGCGAGCCAGTCGACCAAGGCATCGAAGTGGGAGAAATCCCGCTTCATGGGGGTGGAGATCACCGGCAAGGTCCTCGGCGTCGTCGGCTGCGGCAACATCGGGTCGATCGTCGCCGACCGCGCCCAGGGCCTGAAGATGCGCGTGATCGGCTATGACCCGTTCCTGTCGGAGGACCGGGCGCGCGATCTCGGCATCGAGAAGGTCGAGCTCGACGACCTGTTCGCCCGCGCCGACCTGATCACCCTCCACACGCCGCTGACCGACGCCACCCGCGGCATCATCGACGCCGCCGCCCTCGCCAAGATGAAGAAGGGTGTTCGCATCGTGAACTGCGCACGCGGCGGGCTGATCGTCGAGGACGCCCTCAAGGAGGCGCTCGACAGCGGCCATGTCGCCGGTGCCGCCCTCGACGTGTTCGAGACGGAGCCCGCCAAGGACCACCCGCTGTTCGCCTATCCCAATGTCGTCTGCACCCCCCATCTGGGTGCGTCGACGACGGAGGCGCAGGAGAACGTCGCCCTCCAGATCGCCGAACAGATGTCGGACTATCTGATCTCCGGCGCGGTCACCAACGCGCTCAACGTGCCGGCGGTCTCCGCCGAGGACGCCAAGCGCCTGAAGCCGTACATGAAGCTCTCCGAGCAGCTCGGCTCCTTCTGCGGCCAGATGGTCAGCCAGAGCCTCGACCAGATCACCATTTCCTATGAGGGCGAGGTCGCCGGCAACAACGTCAAGCCGCTGACCGCCCTCATCCTCAAGTCCCTGATGGGGCCGCTGATGGACACGGTGAACGTCGTCAACGCGCCCCTGATTGCCAAGGAACGCAACATCCAGGTGACCGAGCAGACGACCGAGGTGTCGGCCGAGTACCACACGCTGATCCGGGTCACGGTGGAAAGCGGCGCGGACACCCACACCGTCGCCGGCACCCTGTTCGCCGACCAGCCGCGGGTGGTGCGCATCGGCAGCCTGCATATCGAGGCGGAACTGACGCCGCACATGCTGCTCCTGCGCAATGCCGACAAGCCGGGGTTCATCGGCAATCTCGGCCGCACGCTGGGCGATGCCGGGGTCAACATCGCGACCATGGATCTGGGCCGCTCGGAACGCGGGGCCGACGCCATGTGCCTGGTCGCGGTCGACGACCGGATCGACGACGCGATGATGAAGCGCCTTGCCGCGATCCCCGGTGTGATGGACGCGCGCCTGCTGGCTTTCTAGCGCAAATCCCGGTGAGACTGCCTCAGTCTGCGCCAACGATTTGCGCTACGCCTCTCTCGAAGGCTTTCCAGCCGAACCCGTAGGAGCCTTCCGCGTTCCGGAAGCCGCCGCCCTGCCTGGGGCGGCGGGGCGGCTCAAGAGGAGCGGTCGAGAAGAAGTCGAAGTCCATCGACCGGCGATGCCCGAGCAGAAGGGCGAGTGCGGTGCCGCCATAGGGCATGAAACGCTCGGGTACATCGCCGAGGCGCTGCCACATCCAGCGCCGGCCCGCGGGCAGTATCCCAAGGTGGAGTGACACGGCCGGATCATGCCAGCATCCGCATGCCAAGCGGCATGACCCCCCAAGCCGAAACCCTTTGCTCCACCCCGCCATGTCGGATAGGGGAGGTGCCGTTTTCCCGCGATGATCGACCCGACGCCCCGATGAACGACCGCCTGCATCAGGCCCTGCTCCCGGCCGGGCTGTTCGACCTGCTGCCGCCCGACGCCGAACACGAGGCGGAAACGGTCGAACGGTTCATGGCGGCCTTCGGCCGCCACGGCTTCGAGCGGGTGAAGCCGCCGCTGGTCGAGTTCGAAAGCAACCTCCTCGCCTCCGTCGGGGCCTCGATGGGCCAGCAGATGTTCCGGGTCATGGACCCGCAGTCGCGGCGCATGATGGGCTTGCGCGCCGACATGACGCTGCAGGCGGCGCGCATCGCGGCAACCCGTCTGGCGCGGGCGCCACGGCCGCTTCGCCTGTGCTACTCGGGCGAGGTCCTGCGCGTTACCGGCAGCCAACTGCGGCCAGAGCGCCAGTTCCGCCAGGTGGGCTGCGAGACCATCGGCAGCCTCGCCGCCGCCGCCGATGCGGAACTGATCACGCTGGCGGCCAGTGCGCTGATGCAGGTCGGGGTCCAGCACCTCTCGATCGATCTCGCGACCCCGACCCTGGTCCCGGCGCTGGGGGAGACGCTCGGCCTCGATGCCGAGGGAACCGCGCTCCTGGCCGCGGCCATCGACAGACGGGACGTGGCGTCGGTCATGGCCATGGGCGGCCCGGCCGCCGAACTGGTCGGCGCCCTGATGGCCGCGGCCGGACCCGCCGAGCAGGCGATTGCCCGGATGGCGGAGATGACGCTGCCGGCAGCGG
>CAYNIS010000494.1:0-2867 GCA_964397055.1 uncultured Rhodospirillaceae bacterium
TGCCCGGCGCGGCCTCGAGCCGACCGCCGGCACCATCCTCGACCTCGACCAGCGCCGGCGTGCGCTCCAGACCGAACTGCAGACGCTCCAGACCGAGCGCAATCAGGCCGCAAAAGCGATCGGGGCGGCCAAGAAGTCCGGCGAGGATGCGGAACCGCTGATCGCCCAGATGGGCCGCCTGAAGGAACGCATCCCGGCCCTGGAGGCGGAGGAGGAGGCGCTCGCCACCGAGCTCCAGGGTCTTCTCGAAACCCTCCCCAACCTGCCGGCGGACGACGTTCCGGACGGCCCGGACGAGGACCACAACGTCGAGCTTCGCCGGGTCGGGACCCCCCCGGCGATCACCGATCCGAAAGACCATGTCGACCTCGGCACGGCCCTCGGCCTGATCGATTTCGAGACCGCGGTGAAGCTCTCCGGCTCCCGGTTCACGCTACTGAGGGGGGCGATCGCCCGGCTGGAGAGGGCACTTGCCCAGTTCATGCTGGACCTCCACACGAGCGAGTTCGGCTATACCGAGATCTCGCCGCCGCTGATGGTGCGCGACGCAGCACTCTACGGCACCGGTCAGCTGCCGAAATTCGCCGAGGACCTGTTCAAGACGACGACCGACCACTGGCTGATCCCGACGGCGGAGGTGCCGTTGACCAACCTGGTCGCCGATCAGATCGTCGATGAGGAGGCGTTGCCGATGCGGTTCGCGGCGCTGACCCCCTGCTTCCGGTCGGAGGCGGGATCGGCGGGCAAGGACACGCGCGGCATGCTGCGCCAGCACCAGTTCTGGAAGGTCGAGCTGGTCGGGGTGACGACGCCGGAACAGTCCGTCGCCGAGCACGAGCGCATGACCGACTGTGCCGAAACCGTCCTGAAGCGGCTGGGCCTGCCGTTCCGCACCGTCGTCCTGTGCACCGGCGACATGGGCTTCGGTGCTCTGAAGACCCACGATATCGAGGTCTGGCTGCCGGGCCAGGACCGGTACCGGGAGATTTCCAGCGTTTCCAACTGCGGCGATTTCCAGGCGCGCCGGATGAAGGGGCGCTGCCGCCCGAAGGGCGAAAAGGCGACGCGTTTCGTGCACACCCTGAACGGCTCCGGCGTGGCGACCGGCCGCGCGCTGATCGCCGTGATCGAGAACAACCAGGAACCGGACGGGTCGATCACCGTGCCCGACGTCCTGCGCCCCTACATGGGCGGGCTGGAGCGGATCGCGGCGAGCGGCGGGAGCCAGAACTGATGGTCCTGATGACCCCTCCGGCCGATCTCTCCCGCGCGCGCATCCTCGTCACCAACGACGACGGCATCCGGGCCGCCGGGATCGGTGTCCTGGAGCGGGTTGCCCTCAGCCTGAGCGACGACGTCTGGGTCGTTGCCCCGGAGACGGAGCAGTCGGCGACAGGTCATTCGCTGACCATCCATCGCCCTTTGCGCATCCGCGAGCAGGGTCCTCGCCACTATGCCGTCGACGGCACGCCGACCGATGCGGTGCTGCTGGGTGTCCACCATGTCCTGCGCAAGCATCCGCCGGACCTGGTCCTGTCCGGGGTCAACATGGGGTCCAACCTCGCCGACGACATTACCTATTCCGGTACGGTCGCGGCGGCGATGGAGGCGACGATCCTGGGCTATCCCGCCTTTGCCTTCAGCCAGATCCCGTTGCCCGATGGGGAGTTCGACTGGCGCACCGCGGAACGCTTCGCCGGCGATATCGTGCGCCGTGCGGTCGCCCAGCCCTGGCAGCGCAACGTCCTGATCAACGTCAACTTCCCGGCCGCTCCGCCCGACGAGGTGACAGGCGTCTTCCCGGTCCGCCTCGGCACCTATGCGGTCACCAGCATGCTTGATACGCGCACCGACCCCCGCGGCCGCCCCTATTTCTGGATCGGACCGATGAGCCCGGGCGACAGCCCGCCGGAGGACGACACCGATCTCGGCGTCATCGATCGCGGCGGCATCGCCGTCACCCCGCTCAGCCTCGACATGACCCACCGGCCGATGCTGGACGGGATGATCCAGGCTTTCGGGTAAGCAAGGAAGGCTGCGGCTGCCATGTCCCTCAACGCCCGCAAGATACGCCTGATCATGGCCCTGCGCCGGGCCGGTATCAGCGACACCCGGGTCCTGGCGGCGATCGAGCGGGTGCCGCGCGAAGTCTTCGTGCCGGATGCCTTCGCCGACAAGGCCTATGAGGACACCGCCCTGCCGATCGGCCATGGCCAGACCATCAGCCAGCCGCTGGTCGTCGCCCGGATGCTGGAGGTGCTGGAGATTGGCCCGCGCCATACCGTGCTCGAGATCGGCGCCGGCTCGGGCTATCAGACCGCAATCCTCTCCCATCTGGCGCGTCGGGTTTACGGTATCGAGCTGGTGCGCCCCTTGAAGGCGGAGGCGGAACGCCGGCTCCGATCCTTGAGCGCGCATAACACCGCGCTCCGGGTCACCGACGGGCGCAAGGGCTGGCCGGAAGCGGCGCCCTTCAGTCGGATCGTCGTCGCCGCGGCGGCATTCGGGACCCCGCCCCAGCCACTGATCGACCAATTGAGCGAGGACGGCATCCTGGTCCTGCCGATCAAGCAGGGACCCGGGGAGGCGATGATCCATCGGATCACCCGCCAGGGCTCCCGGATCACCGAGGAGGTTCTGTGGCCGGCGCGGTTCGTGCCACTGGTCGGCGGGGAGGTGCATGCCGTGCCGCCGGCGGTCGCCTGGAATGCGTCCAGGCAGGTGGCCCGCGTCGGCGGGTAGGGGCGATGCGGGCTCGATCCTCGACAGCGACACAGCTGGTCGTCGCCGTTCTTGCCGTCGCGGCCTGCGCGCGTGACGGGCCGCCGGCACCGGTGACGCTGGTCGGCGCCGGGCAGGAAGCCCCT
>CAYNIS010000495.1:0-2865 GCA_964397055.1 uncultured Rhodospirillaceae bacterium
TCGTCGACCCGGCGGGCGACACCCTCGCCCAGACCCTCCTGCTCGGCTTTACCTTCATGGGCGTGGCGACGGTCCTCGACGGCGCCTACGCCCTTGCCGCCGGCCGCGCCGGACGGATGCTGACCCGGCACAATGTGCGCTGGCTGGAACGCATCTCCGGCGCCTCCCTCATCGGCGGCGGGTTGTGGCTCGCGACCGCGCGCAAATAGCAGGCACGACAGCGTGCCCGGTCGGGTGCTAGTGTTCGCACGTTCTCGACTGTCCACCTTGCCGTTGCTCGACCGCGATCCCCCCAAGCAAGGGAGCCCGTGCCGATGACCGCTGCCACGACGCGACCCGTCGCCCTTGTCATCCTGGATGGCTGGGGCCACCGCCCGGAACCTGCCGACAATGCCGTCGCCCAGGCGAACACGCCGGTGTTCGACCGGCTGTGGCAGGCCGGCCCACGCGCCCTCCTGGAAGCCTGCGGGGAGGCGGTCGGCCTGCCGGAGGGCCAGATCGGCAATTCGGAGGTCGGGCACCTCAACATCGGTGCCGGCCGGGTCGTCCTCCAGGACCTGCCGCGCATCACCAAGTCGCTCGGCGCGGGCGAAGCGGCGGAAAACCCGGCCTTCGTCCAGCTGATCGAAAGGACCAGGGCACGCGGCGGCCGGGTCCACCTGATGGGGCTGGTGTCACCCGGCGGCGTGCATTCCCACCAGGATCACGCCGTGCACCTCGCCAAGGGCCTCTCCGACGCCGGCGTCGAAACGGTGATCCACGCCTTCACCGACGGCCGCGATGTCCCGCCGCGCAGCGGCCGCGACCAGCTCGCCAGGTTCCTGGAAGACATCCGCGAGCTCGACGGCGTCACCGTCGGCACGGTCACCGGCCGCTACTACGCGATGGATCGGGACAAGCGCTGGGATCGGGTCGAACTGGCCTACAACGCCCTGGTTCACGGCGACGCGCCGAAGGCCGCCGACCCGCTTCAGGTGATGACCGACAGCTATGCCGAGGATGTGACGGACGAGTTCGTGAAGCCGCGCATCATCGATGGCTATGCCGGCTTCCAGGCCGGGGATTCCATCCTGTTCTTCAACTTCCGCGCCGACCGGGCCCGCCAGCTCCTGACCGCCTTCCTCGACGACGGTTTCGACGGGTTTGGCCGGCGGGACGGCAAGCCCGACCTGGCCGACGCCTGCGGCATGGTCGAGTATTCGGACAAGCTCGCCCCGCTCATGTCCGCCCTTTACGGGCCGGAGGAGATCAACGAGGGCCTGGGCGAGATCGCGGCCAAGGCCGGCCTCGTCCAGCTGCGCGCGGCCGAGACGGAGAAGTACCCGCACGTCACCTTCTTCTTCAACGGCGGATCCGAAGGCGTCTACGACGGCGAGGAGCGCATCCTGGAGCCGTCGCCGAAGGTCGCCACATACGACCTCCAGCCGGAGATGTCGGCGGCGCCGCTGACCGACAAGGTGGTCGAGGCGATCGACAGCGGCCGCTTCGACCTCGTCGTCCTCAACTTCGCCAACCCGGACATGGTCGGCCACACGGGCTCGCTCGACGCCGCGATCAAGGCGGTGAAAACGGTCGACGGTTGCCTCGGCCGCGTGGTCGACGCTGTCGTCGGCCAGGGCGGCACGCTGTTCGTCACCGCCGACCACGGCAACTGCGAGATCATGCGCGATCCCGAAACCGGGCAACCGCACACCGCCCACACCCTCGACCTGGTGCCGGCGCTGCTGGTCAACGCGCCGGCCCATGTCACCGGGCTCGCCGATGGCGTGCTGGCTGACATAGCACCGACCCTGGTCGAGCTGCTCGGCCTCGACCAGCCGGCGGCGATGACCGGCCACAGCCTGATCCGGCGCGACCAGTCGCAGGCTGCCGCCGAGTGAGCGCCGGCCAGAATGCGCGGAGGGTCGAAGGAATGAGGGGCGAGTGACCCGCACCCGCTTCGGCCGGCCATCGGGTGCCGCCCTCGCCGGCGCCCTCTCCCTGGTCTTCGCCCTTCTCCTGGGGTTCGCCGTTTCCCTGGCGGTCGCCCAGGAGGCGGACGAGCCCGCCGAGGTGGCCCCACCGGAGGAGCGGCTGGAACGCCTCGAGCGCGAGATCGAGGAAACCCGGGAGGCCGCGCGCGCGCTCAGCCAGCGCTCCAACGAGCTGGCCCGGGAGGAGGGCGAGTTGCGCGCCCAACTGGTCGAGGCGGCGGAGATCGTCCAGTCCCGTGAACGCCAGCTGACCCGGTTCGAAGCCCAGCTTGCCGACCTCGCGACCGAGGAAGAGGCCCTTGCCGAGACCCTGGCCGGCCGCGAGGAGGAACTGCGCGGCCTCACCCTCGGCCTCACCCGCCTGGCCCGGATGCCCACCGACGGCTTCATCCTGTCCCCGGACGTGCCGGCGCGCCTGGTGCGGAGTGCCATCCTGCTGCGGGCCGCGGTGCCTGAGGTCGAGGAGCGGGCGGCGACCGTGCGCGCCCGCCTGGAACGCCTGGGCAAGGTGCGCGCCGAACTGGAGCGGGCCCGCCAGGACGAGGCCGCGGCCCGCCTGCTCCTGGGCGACGAGCAGGCCCGCCTCCAGGTGCTGATCGACGACCGCCGCCAGCGGCGGATCGAAAACGATGCCGAACGCGACGACCGCCAACGTACGCTGGCGGAGATGGCCCTGCAGGCCGCCGATCTGCGCGACCTGATCCAGCGCCTGGACGAAGCCCGGGAGAACGGCGGACCCGGGTCGACGGTGGACACCGCGGCCGACACCGAGGTGCCGCTCGCCGACGGCGGTAGCGTAATGGTTCCGGGCCTGCGCCCGGCACCGCCGGCGGATGCCGTGCAGCCGGTCCCGGTGTCCGCCGGCGGGGTCGCCCTCCCGGTCGCCGGCGAC
>CAYNIS010000496.1:0-2862 GCA_964397055.1 uncultured Rhodospirillaceae bacterium
GCACGGGCGGCACCGGCACCGGCGTCGCGGGCGTGACCACGCCGGTCGCCGCGTCGATCGTCGCGAAGGCGGCGGCCGGCGCCGCGACCGACGACCATGCCGCCCCGATGCCGTCGGCCGCCAGCTTCGGTACCGGCGCCGGGATGAACTGGGCCTGGCCGCCGTCGCGATGGGCCGGCAGGACCAGGCGGCGGGCGACCTGGTTGGCGACCTTGGCCCCGTAGCGCCGGCGAATGACATGCAGGCCGGCGTCGAGGCCCGCGGCACTGCCGGCGGAGGTGATGAAGAGCCCGCTCTCCACATAGATCGCATCCGGCTCGACCGTCACCGTCGGGTACTGGCGCTTCAGGCTCTCGACATGGCGCCAGTGGGTGGTGGCGCGCCGGCCGTCCAGCCGGCCGGTCGCCGCCAGCACGAAGACGCCGGAACAGATGGTCAGGACCTCGGCCCCTCGGTCGGCGGCCGACGAGATCGCATCGATCAGGCCGGGCGGCGGTACCTCATCCCGGTCGCGCCAGCCGGGAACGACGATGAGGTCGGCGTCGGCGAGGGCTTCAAGATCGGCCTCCGCCTCGACCGTGATGCCGCCCATGGCGTGGACGCGGGGCCCCTCTGCGGAGACGACCCGCGTCCGATACCACGGCTCCTCGATCTCCGGCCGGGGCAGGGCGAAGAGCTCGACCGCACAGCCGAATTCGAAGGTGCACAGGCCGTCATAGGCGAGGATGGCGACGGATGGGGCGATGCTCATGGTGCGGTTCCGGTGGGAATGGCGGAAATCTACCGCCCCTTGTCGTTTCCGCCAATGGGATGGGTCGCCCTACGCCTCTAGGGTGGCCGCAGCTTTGGCCTCCTGGAGTAACGCGGAATGCCGACCCCCGTGACCGAGACCCCTGCAGCCGACAGTGCCCGGGCCCTCGCCCATTTCGAGGCGATGCTCGGCTTCGAGACCGACTGCTGGGACGTGAACGAGAGCTTGAAGGCCGAGGATCCCGACTTCGTCCTCCTCGACGTCCGAAGCCCGGCCCTGTTTGCCGACGGCCATGTGGCGGGCGCGACAAACCTCCCCCACGCCAAGATCACCGCGCGCAAGATGGCGGAGTTCCCGGCCGGCAAGACCTTTGTCGTCTATTGCGCCGGGCCGCACTGCAACGGGGCGAACAAGGCCGCCGTCCGGCTCGCCCGCCTCGGCCTGCCGGTCAAGATGATGATCGGCGGGGTCACCGGCTGGCTCGACGAAGGCTTCAGCCTGGTCACCGGCAGCGTCTGACCGGAGACGCTTGATCTGGCCGTGGCTCAAAGGAGGGTGAACTCATCAGGCGATGGTTGCGTTGTCGCGGGTGTATCTGGACGCCTTACCACCGACCCTAAAGGGAGCAAATCCATGCCCGACACGACACAGCCCGCCAACGTCCATACGGCCGCCACCGGCGCTTCCGAGGGAAGCTTTCGCCACCCCGTCGCCCCCCATTCCCCGACGAGCCCGTTGCGACTTTCCTGGAGCGCGCTGATCGCCGGTGTCGCCTGTGCCCTGGCGCTCGAAATCATGTTGACCGTCTTCGGCGCCTCGTTCGGGGTCTACCCGTTCGTCTCACCCGTTGCCGAGGCCGGCAGCGGCTGGGGATCGACCGCTTTCTGGGTGATCGCCAGCCTCGCGAGCCTGTTCGCTGGCGGCTTCGTTGCTGCCCGGACAGCCGGTATCCCGCTCGCCACCACCGCTGTGATGCACGGCTCCGTGGTTTGGGCAGTGCTTCTGGTGGTTACCGCCACCATGACCTTCGCCACCGCAACCAATCTGATCAGCGGGTCCCTGGGTGCGGTTGCACAGTCCGCGGAAACCGTGCGCATCGTGCGCCAGGATCTGGACGAGGGCGGTACCCTTGTCGGCGATCCGGCCGCTGTGGCCGGTTTCGACGTCTCGGCGATGCTGCCCGAAGGGATGTCTGCTGAGTTGCGGCAGGCCCTGGAAGAGCGTGATCTGACGATCAATCGGATCCGTGCTGACCTGCGCGACACCCGAAACGAGGTTATCTCTGAGCAGGAAGCGCAGCGCCTAGGCCGTGCAAGCCAGGCTGCGGTGATGGACATCATCCATACGCCCGGCGATGCGCCTGAGGACATCGATCAGGCGCTCAACGTGCTGGTCGGTTCCAACGGCGTCATCGACGGCGACGATCGTGCCTACATCGTCAATCGCCTGGAGGACCGCCTCGGCGTCGAGCGTTCGGAGGCCGAGGCCGTCGTTGAGAACTGGGGTGAGCTCTTGAGCGAAACCCAGGACGAGGTTGTCGCTGCGGCCGAAACCGCTCGAGAGGAAATCGTCGAGGAGGTTGAGGCTGCGACCGCTGCCATGGCCGATGTCGCCTTCAGCGCCGGCATCGCCATGCTGCTAGGCCTGATCGCCGCGAACGCCGGGGCCGTGGTTGGCCGCCCGGACGCTCTGTTGGGTCAGGAGATCTTTGCCGAAGGCCGAAGCTGACGGCACGGTCGTGCGATTTCGGGACAGGGGCTCCAGCGACCCTGGAACCGGCAGGGCCCGGGATCGGACGACCACCACTTCATGAGACCTTGAGATCTATGGAGACAATCAATGGACCTTATTCGCGTATTGCTTGCAATTCTCTTGCCCCCGCTCGGCGTGTTTCTCCAGGTTGGGTTGGGCCTGCACTTCTGGATCAACGTCGTCCTGACCCTGCTTGGCTACATTCCCGGCATCGTCCACGCCGTGTGGCTGATCGCTGCAACCCCGGAATACGCGCGGCCGGTCACGGTGTGAGCGTTTTCCGGCACCAAGAAGCCTGGATTTCTTAGGCCGTGTGGACGAATTGAACCAAGATGAAACCGATGGCGAGCGCGGTGAGG
>CAYNIS010000497.1:0-2585 GCA_964397055.1 uncultured Rhodospirillaceae bacterium
GTTCATCGACGAGATCCACACCGTGATCGGCGCCGGGGCGACCTCGGGCGGGGCGATGGACGCGTCCAACCTTCTCAAGCCCGCGCTGGCATCCGGGGCGATCCGCTGCGTCGGGTCGACCACCTACAAGGAATATCGGTCCTATTTCGAGAAGGACCGGGCCCTGGTCCGCCGCTTCCAGAAGATCGACGTCAACGAGCCGTCGGTCGAGGATGCCATCAAGATCCTCGACGGCATCAAGGGCTACTACGAGGACCATCACCGCGTCTCCTACGAGGACGAGGCGATCAAGGCCGCGGTCGAGCTGTCCGACAAGTACATCGGCGATCGCAAGCTGCCGGACAAGGCGATCGACGTGATGGACGAAACCGGAGCGGCCCAGATGCTGCTGCCGGAGAACAAGCGCAAGAAGATCATCTCCGTCGGCGACGTCGAAACCGTGATCGCCAAGATGGCGCGCATCCCGCCGAAGTCGGTCAGCCGCGACGACCGGGAACTCCTGCGCAGCCTGGAACGCGACCTGAAGGCGCTGGTGTTCGGCCAGGACAAGGCGATCGAGATCATCGCGTCGGCGATCAAGCTCGCCCGGGCGGGCCTGCGCGATCCCGACAAGCCGATCGGCAACTACCTGTTCTCCGGCCCGACCGGTGTCGGCAAGACGGAGGTGGCGCGCCAGCTCGCCATGGCGCTCGGCATCGAGCTCAAGCGCTTCGACATGTCGGAATACATGGAGCGCCACTCGGTATCGCGCCTGATCGGTGCGCCGCCGGGCTATGTCGGCTACGACCAGGGCGGCATGCTGACCGATGCGGTCGACCAGCATCCGCATTGCGTCCTCCTCCTCGACGAGATCGAGAAGGCGCACGAGGACATCTACAACATCCTCCTCCAGGTCATGGATCACGGCAAACTGACCGACCACAACGGCAAGGAGGTCGATTTCCGCAACGTCATCCTGGTGATGACGACCAACGCCGGGGCCGCCGACCTCGCCAAGCCGGCGATCGGCTTCGAGCGGTCGGAGCGCGTCGGCGAGGACCAGGAGGCGATCAAGCGGATGTTCACGCCGGAATTCCGCAACCGGCTGGACGCGATCGTGCCGTTCGCGGCGCTCAAGCCCGAGCATGTGAAGAAGGTCGTCGACAAGTTCGTGATGCAGCTGGAAACCCAGCTGGCCGACCGGAACGTCCTGATCGAGCTGACTGAAGCGGCCCGCGACTGGCTGGCGGAAAAGGGCTACGACCCGTTGATGGGTGCGCGCCCGCTTGGCCGCATCATCCAGGAGCACATCAAGAAGCCGCTGGCCGAGGAGCTGTTGTTCGGTCGCCTCGCCAATGGCGGGACCGTCCGGGTCGGGGAGACCGACGGCAAGCTTACCTTCGACTATCCGGTTACCGGCACCGGGCCGGGCCCGGGCGACGACGATGCGCCGGAAGAAGGGCCGGACGGCCCCGGCGGCCCGTCCCTGGAAAAAGTCCCGGAACTGGTCAAGTAAGCGGCCCTCCGACCGGCCTCATGAAAGGGCCCAACCGAAAAGGCCCCAATTGAAAAGGCCCCAACCGAAGAGGCCCCGGTCATGCGCGTGACCGGGGCCTCGTTCTTTGTCGCGGGCGGGATCGTTCAGAACTGGTCGGCGTCCATCGCCATCAGGCTGTCCGCCCCGGCCATCACGCCCTGGAAGCGCGCGCTGGTCTCCGGCAGCATGCGGGCGAAGAAGAACCGCGCGGTCTTCAGCTTGGCGTCATAGAAGGCCTGGTCGGCATCGGCCTCGTTGATGCGACGGGTCGCGACCTTGGCCGCGCGCAGCCACATGAAACCCATCGCCACCAGGGCGAACAGGCGCAGATAGTCGGTTGCCGCCGCCCCGGCCTCTTCCGGCTTGGCGAGGCCCTTCTGCGCGATTGCCGCGGTCGCCTGCTGCAGGCGGCCGAACGCCTTGGCCAAGGGTTCCACGAACTCCTTCAGCTCGTCGGACTTCTGGTGGCGCTCGATGAAGCCCTGGACCGGATGGAAGAAGCGGCGCAGGAGGCGCCCGGTGCCCATCGAGAGCTTGCGGCCGACGAGGTCCAGCGCCTGGATGCCGTTGGTGCCCTCGTAGAGCTGGGTGATGCGGGCATCGCGGACATACTGCTCGACGCCGTAGTCCTTGATGAAGCCGTGGCCGCCATGGACCTGGACGCACAGGTTGGCGGCTTCCGAGCCCATGTCGGTCAGGTAGGCCTTCACGATCGGCGTCATCAGGGCGGCCAGGTCGTCCGCTTCCTGCCGCACGCGCGGGTCCGGATGCTTGTGGGCCCGGTCGAGCGCCATGCCCGTCCAGTAGGCCAGCATGCGCGCGCCCTCGGTAAAGGCGCGGATGGTCATCAGGTTCTTGCGCACATCCGGATGCACGATGATCGGGTCGGCCGGCTTCTCCGGTTCAGCGACCCCGGCGAGGCTGCGGCCCTGGACCCGGTCGCGGGCGAAGGCGACGGCGTTCTGATAGGCGACCGTGCCGATGCCGAGGCCCTGGATGCCGACCCCCAGGCGGGCCGCGTTCATCATGGTGAACATCGCGCGCATGCCCTTGTGCGGCTCGCCCACCA
>CAYNIS010000497.1:2595-2855 GCA_964397055.1 uncultured Rhodospirillaceae bacterium
CAACCAGCCGGTGGCGCCGTCGAAGTTCATCACGCACGTTGCAGAGGCATTGATGCCCATCTTGTGTTCAATCGACCCGCACATCAGGCCGTTGCGCGGGCCGGCGACGATTTCTCCGTTTTCTTCCCGCGGCAGGAACTTCGGCACGACGAACAGGCTGATGCCGCGGATGCCGGCGGGCGCGTCCGGCAGGCGGGCAAGCACCAGATGGACGATGTTCTCGGTCAGGTCGTGCTCGCCGGCGGAGATGTAGATCTTGG
>CAYNIS010000498.1:0-305 GCA_964397055.1 uncultured Rhodospirillaceae bacterium
AACCGCGCGACGGGTAACCTCTCCGGCGACGGTTGCGAAATGGCGGGTGCGGGCATCGCCGGGGGCTGCCCGCATCCGTCCGTCGCACCGAACGGGGCCGTCATGTCCGCCGCTGCACATCGTCTGAAGCCGCTTCTGATCGCGACCCTGACCGCCATCGGCATCCTGGCCCTGGTGGCGGCGCCCGCCGCGGCCGTCGAGCGGATATCGAAGACCTGGATCGGCGGCCATGCCGTCGGCGGCTACGACACCACCGCCTACTTCGACAGTGGCGAGCCCGAAGACGGGTCCGATAGCTTCACCTA
>CAYNIS010000498.1:315-2853 GCA_964397055.1 uncultured Rhodospirillaceae bacterium
GGGGGCGGTCTGGCGCTTCGCCTCGGCGGAGGATCGCAATCGCTTCGCCGCCGATCCGGAGGCGTTCGCCCCGCAATTCGGCGGACACTGCGCCAACGGCCTCGCCGAGGACCATGTCGTCAGCGGCAACCCGGGCAACTGGATGATCATCGACGACAAGCTCTACCTGTTCCACCTCCCGCGCGGGGAGCGGATCTGGACCAACGCCGCCGATGTCTCGGTCCTGATCGACCGGGCGGAAGCACGCTGGGCGGAGTACCTGGCGACCGGGCGCCGCTGAGCGGCACGGGTCCTGCGGGTCAGCCGGCGAGGGCGGCCAGCAGGTCACCGCCGATGCGCGGGAAGTAGGTGAGGCCGAGGACGTCGAAGCCTTCCTCCCCGCGCGACCAGCGCGCCGCGACGGCCGCGAGGTACAACAGCGTGAACAGCAGGAAGGCGATCCCCGTCCAGCGCATGGCGAACCCGGCCAGGACCCCGAGCGTCGTCTTCGCCTCGCCCGACACTCCGCCGACATAGGTTGCCGTGCGCCCGGATATGAAGACGGCGCCGGGAGAGCCCAAGAGGTCGTCGCCATAGCTCATCAGCGCGTGGCTCGACATGTAGGCGAGGACGGCCGGCAGCAGCCCCATATGCTGGTCATAGGCCGGCAGATGCAGGATCAGGAACGGCACGTAGACAAGGGCGAACAAGCCCAGATAGCGCGATGCGGTCATTGGCGGCCTCGACAACACGGCTCTTGACGCCGGAAAGTCTCTCCACAGCAGATACGATCGCCTCCGTTGTGTTAACCATCCGTTATCAAGAGGGCTTCGGTGCCGGCCGAGCCGTTCAAAGTATCGAGCGCTGAGATCGTCTTCGATGACGCGGGAACACTGCGGTCGACCAGATACGGTGACGTCTATTTCTCGGGCGAGGGTGGGCTGGCCGAAAGCCGGGCCGTCTTCCTTGCCGGTGTCGGTGCCCCGGAAGTCTGGCGGCAACGCTCCCTTTTCGTCGTCGGGGAGACCGGTTTCGGGACCGGCCTCAACTTTCTCGCAACTTGGCACGCATTTCCGGAAACTGCGAGCGACCGGCAGCGACTTCACTTCGTCTCCGTCGAGGGGCACCCCCTGGCGGCCGGCGACCTTGCCTGCGCCCTCGCCGCCTTTCCCGTGTTGGCCCCGTTAACCAAGGCGCTGGTGGCCGCCTGGCCGGGGCCGACTCCAGGCTTCCACCGGCGGTTCTTCGACGGCGGGCGCGTCGTCCTGACCCTCCTGGTCGGGGAGGTGGCGGCGATGCTCGGCGAACTCGAGGCCACGGTCGATGCCTGGTATCTCGATGGCTTCGCCCCGGCCCGGAATCCGGAGATGTGGCGCCCGGAGGTGTTCCGGGAGATGGCGCGCCTGTCGCGCCCGGGGGCGCCGGTTGCCACCTTCACCGTCGCCGCCGCGGTCCGCCAGGGCCTGGCCGAGGCAGGCTTCGAGACCGAACGGGCAGCCGGGTTCGGGGCCAAGCGCCATCGCCTGGTCGGCCGCTTCACCGGCGCGCCCCGGCCGTCGCGCCTGCCCGGCTGGCATCGGGTGCCCGCCCTCGGCCCTGAACCGGGCCGTGTCGCGATTGTCGGCGCCGGCCTCGCCGGGGCCGGCCTCGCCCATGCGTTTGCCCTGCGCCGGTGGTCGGTCAGCGTCATCGACGGGGCGCCGGCCCCGGCGGCGGGGGCGTCCGGCAATCCCTGGGCGATCACCATGGCCCGTCCGACTGCGGCGAACAGTCCGCGCGGCGACCTGTCGACCGCGGGCTTCCAGTTCACCCGTGCGCGCATCGCGTCGCTTCAAGGGTCCGCACGGCGCGTCCCGGACTGCCCGGTCGGTGTCCTGCAGCTCGATCCGGACGATCCGGCGCTGGAGCGATCAACCCGCCTTGCCGAGGCTGCCGGCGGGATGGCGGTCGACGCTGCGGCGGCCTCCGGCATCGCCGGGATCCCCCTGTCCGCCGGTGGTCTGTGGCTGCCGGAAGGGGGCCTCGTCGATCCCGGTGCCCTGGTGCGCGCCCAGCTCGCGCAAGCCGACCTTGTCCTCGGGCGCCGGGCCGCGTCTCTCCTTCGCCGGTCAGATCGGTGGCACATCGCCGCCGACGACGGCAGCGACCTTGCGCAGGCGGATGTCGTGGTGCTGGCCGCCGCCACCGACACGGCGTCGATCGCGCCCTGGCTGCCGCTGACGCCGGCCGGTGGTCAGCTGAGCTATCTCGAAGCCACGGCCGCCAGCCGCGCGATCCGGCCGGTCCTGGCCTGGTCAGGCTACCTGACCCCGGCGATCGCGGGACGGCACGTCCTTGGCTCGACCTATGACAAGGGAGAGACGGGTACCGCCCTCACGCCGGCGGCCCACCAGCGCAATCTCGACGGTCTCGATGCCATCGCTCCGGGCCTGCTCGGCCGGCCGGCGATCGGGATGCTCGCAGGCCGCCGGTCGGTCAGGGCCACGACACCCGATCGGTTGCCGATGGCCGGCCCGCTGGCAGCGCCGACGGCGATCCGGGATGCGTATCCCTGGCTCT
>CAYNIS010000499.1:0-2850 GCA_964397055.1 uncultured Rhodospirillaceae bacterium
GAGGAAGCGGCGGCAGCGGCCCGGGCGCACGGGTTTGCCGGGGCGGTCGCCGCCGGCTCCCTGCGCGATGCGGTCGACAGCCTGACGGCCCTCGCCCCCGGCCCGGCGCGGGTCCTGATCTACGGCTCGCTCTACCTCGCCGGCGCGGTCCTGGCGGAGAACGGGTAGGGTCTCGGTCGGAACAAGTATGACCTGGATCGAAAAGGGCGGCGCCAGCGGCACCGCCCCCTCAACCGTCGATGCGGCGATCAGGTCATTTGTTGGGCTGCGGCAGGGTGCGCAGGTAGGGCTTGTGCTCAGTCCAGCCGTTCGGGAACAGCTCCTTGGCCTCGTCGTTGGAAACCGACGGCACGATGATGACGTCGTCGCCGTCCTTCCAGTCAACCGGGGTCGCGACCTTGTAGGTGTCGGTAAGCTGCAGGCTGTCGACGACGCGCAGGAGCTCATCGAAGTTGCGGCCGGTCGACGCCGGGTAGGTCAGGGTCAGGCGGACCTTGCGATTGTGATCGATGACGAAGACCGAGCGCACGGTCATGGTGTTGTCGGCGTTCGGATGGATCATGCCGTAGAGGTCGGAAACCTTGCGGTCCTTGTCGGCGAGCAGCGGGAAGTTGAGGGCCGAGCCCTGGGTTTCCGCGATGTCCGCCGACCAGCCCTTGTGGTCCTCGACACCGTCGACGGAGAGGCCGATCACCTTGACGTTGCGCTTGTCGAATTCGCCCTTGAGCTTCGACAGGCGGCCGAGTTCGGTCGTGCACACCGGCGTGAAGTCCGCCGGGTGGGAGAACAGGACCACCCAGCTGTCGCCGGCATAGTCGTAGAGGGTGATCTCGCCCTCTGTGGAGTCCTGGGTGAAGTTCGGGGCGGTGTCGCCGAGGCGGAGGCTCATCGAGGTCTCTCCATTTTTTGGGGGTGCCGTCCGTACTTGCGCGGCCGGCATGGTTTCGATCGGGCGCCGCCGTCGATGGCTGCGGCAACCGGTTCTGACCCGAGAGACGTTGGGGGTTTGGGATCGCCCCGCAAGATGCTGAGGGTCAGCCCTGTTTGCGGCGGGGCCTGACCTCGACCAATGGGCGAACCGTGAGTTTGCTCGGGACCTTCCATGTCGATCCGCCGCCAGCTTGAATCTGGTCGAGCACGCTGTCCCAGTGAGCAAGGATCAGCGCCGCCTGCCGATGAAGCGGCCACTTCTGCCAGGGTGGTTCCAGCGCAAACGCTGCAATACGAGCGCGACGGATCCTCTCCACGGTTGCCGCCCGCGTCATGAAGCGCCGGTCGCCACTGAGAACCGCATCGCCGCCATCATTGATCCAGGCGGAAAGCCAAGCCTCGTCCGGCGTACCGGGACCATGTCGATCTTTGACATGGGCCAGATCGATTCCGCCCCAAAGGACATGCTTGAGAGCGGCCACCAGCCGAGTAGAGACGTGCTCGTCGGCCAACAGCTTCATCGCTGCAGGTCAACCTCGAACCGATGCGCTTCCGCCACGCGTTCCGGGGCAACGTCGAACCAGTTCGCGACGGCCTCGACGGCGTTGCCGCCATCAACAGAGAGGTGGAGCGCCATCGTCGGGACGCGCTCCGGCATAACCACCGGGTGGCCGTAGGCGAGACACGGATCGATCCAGACCGATGGGAACGCGTTCGGCTGCGGATGCCAACGCACAGCCAAGTCATCGGTGCCGAATTCAAGATCCGCGGCGAGGCTGCGCTCGATCACGTCGTAGAAGGCGAACTGATCGGTTTGCAGGTCGAGGATAAAGCGATCCCCGCTTTCCTTCGCCGCCTCCAGAAAGATGCGTCTGCGGTCGCTCAGGAAGCGCGTCGAGGCAAGGGCAAGCGGATGCTGCGCGCCAAGCAAATCGCGCGCCCGCACCATCGCGCGGCGCAGGCCCTGCAGGCTGAAACCCTGTGACCGGAAGTGTGCGAGGCACCGAATCTCGACCATGTCGAGGAAGCTGAGCGTCAGGCCTTCCGATGTGTCCCGGTAGTCGCGATCGATCACGGGACGTGTCCGACCGGAACTCACCGACCATGCGCGTACCCGCTTGGCGCTGATGCCGCCGAGGAGACGCGCAACCTCCCCTGCCGTATAGAATCCGGTCGCGAGGAATGGCGTCGGCGTCTTGTCCAGCATGGCCAGCCTCCTTCTGACGAAGGGGTCGGAATCGTTGCGGGGATGGCCCGGTCGAACCATCCCCGCTGGTATTGCGTGCAGAACTATCGCCCCGGACTCATCCAGGGGTCAATAGCCGGGCGATCAGTAGCGGTAGGCTTCCGGCTTGAACGGGCCTTCCTGGGCGACGCCGATATAGTCCGCCTGCGCCTTCGACATCTGGGTCAGCTTGGCCCCGACCTTGGCGAGGTGCAGGGCCGCCACCTTCTCGTCCAGGTGCTTGGGCAGGACGTAGACCTTCTTCTCGTAGTTCTCGATGTGGTTCCACAGTTCGATCTGGGCGAGGACCTGGTTGGTGAAGCTCGCCGACATCACGAAGGACGGGTGGCCGGTCGCACAGCCGAGGTTCACCAGACGCCCCTCGGCCAGGACGATGATGCGCTTGCCGTCCGGGAACTCGACCTCGTCGACCTGCGGCTTGACCGGGTGCCACTTGTAGTTCTTCAGGGCACCGATCTGAATCTCGCTGTCGAAGTGGCCGATGTTGCAGATGATCGACCGATCCTTCATCTCGCGCATGTGGTCGAGCGTGATGATGTCGATGTTGCCGGTCGCGGTCACGAAGATGTCGCCGACCGGGGCAGCTTCATCCATGGTGGTGACCTCATAGCCCTCCATCGCGGCCTGCAGCGCGCAGATCGGGTCGATCTCGGTCACCATGACCCGGCAGCCGG
>CAYNIS010000500.1:0-2850 GCA_964397055.1 uncultured Rhodospirillaceae bacterium
GGCGTCCCATCACGAACGGGCTGCGCACGCGGATGAAGCGCCAGGCGCTGGTCGGGCGGAGGTCCGGCAGCATCGCCTCGATCCGGCTGACCGCCGTCTCGACTTGGTCGGCGCGGACCGCATCCTCGGTGCAGAACACCATCGAGCGCAGGTCCGGGTAGCGCTGGCCGTTGGCGACCTCGACCAGGTCGGTCCGGGTCGCCGGGACATAGAGGGTGGCACCGAGGCTGAGATGCCGGTGGCTGGCAGGATCGCTGAGCATCGGCCGTCCCTCCTCTATCCTTCGCCCAGGGTCTTGATGATCACCGCCGCCCGGTAGGGCAAGGGAAGATCGGGGCGGTGGTCGAGCGGCACGCCGCGCTCCTCGGCAAGATGCACGAGGTGAGCGAGATCGATCGCTTCGGGTTCCTTGACCATCAGCCGGTCCGGCAGCCGGCGCAGCAGCGCGCGGGTGGCCTCCCCGATCCCGGGTTTGACCCGGTTGCGGTCCTGGATGGCATAGCGTTCCAGGCAATCGTCGACAAAGCCCTCGGCACTCCGGCGCAGGGCCGCCTTCACCTCGGCATCCTCTGCGGCCGGGGCGACGCTGCCGCGTGCCATGAGGTCGACCGCGGTCTCCTCGATCGCGTCGACGAACCAGCGGGACAGGTCGTGGTCGGCCAGGTGGTCGTAGACGACGCAGGCATGGAAGTCGCCGGGACCGACGTGGTCGGCGTTCAGGATCGTCCGGCTGACCAGGCCCGAGACCACCGCGTTCAGGATCGAGGACGGGATCAGGTAGTCGTCATGGCTGGCGGCGAGGCCGGCGACGCCGGCGAGGTCGGCGACCACCGCCAGCCGGCTGTCGAGCCGGATGCCGCGATCGCCGGCATAGGCGTCGAGGGCGGCGGACAGTTCCCGGGTGATGGCCCCCTTGCCGGTCCAGCCGTCGACGAAGACGATGTCGCGCGGGTCGTGCCGTCGGGCCATCCAGTCGAGCGCGACGCGGTCGATGCCGCGGTCCCGGATGATCGAGATCGAGTAGTGCGTCGCCTGCCGGCCGAGCCGGCGCAGGAGCCGCACCAGCAGCACGCCGACCGGGGTCCCGGCGCGGGCGATGGAGGCGATCACCACCTCCTGGCCCGCGCGGCCGGCCAGCGCCAGCGCGAGGGCGGCGAGGTCGCGGGCGAAGCGTTCCCGGTTGCGGGCGAAGGCGTCGCGGAAAAGCGCCATGTACCGGTCCGACGGCGGCTTCTCGTGGCTCACCATCTCCGAATAGTGGCGCTGGCCGGTCTGGATCAGCCGCTCCTTCTCCGCGATCTCGGTCCCGGCGAGGTGGATGCGCTTCAGAAGGAAGGTCACGTCGTCCGCCGCGTAGCTGCCGGAGAACGGCGGCGGCGCGCCCATGTCAGGCGCCCCGCTCATGATGCGACCGCGTCGTGGAGGCGCCGGGCGATCTGGGATGCACTGGGCATGGCGGTGACGTCGCAGGCCCGAAGGAAGCCGGCGTCGGTCAGGCTGTCGCCGATGCCGAGCGCCAGCCGGTCCGGTCCGACCAGCCCGCGGACATGGGCGACCGCGTGTTCCTTGCCCAGGAAGGGCGGCAGGCAGGCAAGGTTGTTGTCGTTGACGTGGAGGTACCAACCGGCCGGCACGGCCGCCTTCAGCGCCGGCACCAGGAGCGCCAGTTCCGCCGCATCCTCCTGGTTGTGCTTGACCGAGAGATAGAGGGCATTGGCGTCGTCGACGATGACACGCGCGCGAATGTCGATGCCCTTGGCCTTGGCGTCGTCCCATACGCCGGCCAGCAAGCGGTCCAGCTCCGGCCCCGCGGCCCGGCTCGCTGCCGCGACATGGGCCTGCCAGGTCGGTTCGGGTGTGCGGGCGGGGGTCAGCACCAGCCCGCCGAAGGAACAGATGGCATAGCTCGAAAAGGCGATATCGACGCGCTCGAACGCGTCGCGGTTGCGGGCGGTCGTCGGGATCGCCTCGGTCGTCGCCAGGATCCAGTCGACCAACTGGCGCTGCTTCGCCGAGAAGTGGGAAAGCGGGGCGCCGTCCCTGGCATAGGATGCGACCCCGCCGGACAGATCGGCGTTTTTGCGCGGCGTCTGGAACAGGCAGTCGTCGAGGTCGACGAAGAACAGCGGGCGCACGCTCACAGCTGGATCGCCTCGGCACCCAGGGCGGCGATCAGGTCCGCCTGGACCGTGTCCGCGCCGGTCTCGTAGCAGATCAGGATGCGGTCGTAGTCCTCCCGCCGGACGTTGTAGACGAAGTTCGGGATGTCGTCGGCGTAGTTGTCGCGGAACGACAGGGTCGCCCCGATCGCGAAGCCCGGCAGGATCGGCGAGCGCGTGGTCGCCTGGCAGAAGACTTCCGCGCCGCGTGCGCCGATTGCCTCCGCCAGCAGGAAGGGCGGGAACACGAACTCCCCGGTGCCGAGGACCAGGACGCGCGATCCGGGCGCAATCGCCAGCCGGTCGACCAGGCCCGGGTCGATTTCCGGCGCATCGACGACGCCGAGCCGGCCGAAGTTCCGGGTCAGGAGATGGTCCTTCAACCCGCCGGAGCCGGTGACGTTCGGCATGTCCACAGGCGGGGCATCCGGGTTGGCGGTGAACCAGTAGGTCCCGGTGAGGAGTGCTGCGATGCCGCCCGCCAGCGGCTGCGATTGGCGCAGCTTGCGCGCCGCCGCCCCGCCCGACCAGTCGGTGAGGACCGCGAGCGCCAGCCGCTCCAGGTTCGGCAGGGCCGGGGCCAGGGCCTGGGCCAGGTTGTCGAAGGTCCTGCCGGTCGACACCTCGTCATCGACCAGGATCAAGGAGCGCGCGGCGTCGAACAGCCGGCCCGCCTCGCCCGCCGGCCGGT
>CAYNIS010000501.1:0-2838 GCA_964397055.1 uncultured Rhodospirillaceae bacterium
CGGTCCTCGGCACCGGGCATGGCGCGCCAGGGTACCGCCCAGTCTGTCGAAATCGGCCCCATCGACCAGCGCATGCTGCGCGCGGTGAACGAGGTGCGACGGGCCAACGGCCTCGCGCCGCTCACCATCGACCCGCGGTTGACCCTGGCTGCCGCCGGCCACAGCCGCGACATGCTGGTCAACGACTTCTTCAGTCACGACGGGGCCGACGGGGCGAAGCTGGGGGAGCGGGTCGACCGGGCCGGCTATCGCTGGATGAGCGTGCGCGAGAACATCTCCGCCGGGCACGACAATCCGGAAGACGCGGTCGACGATTGGATGCGCAGCGAAGGCCATCGCAACAACATGCTGGCCTCCGACGTCGTCCATTTGGGCGTGGGCCACATCTTCGACCCGTCCGACGGCGGCCGCGCCGCTTACGGTCACTACTGGACGCTGGTGCTGGCCGCCCCCCAGTAGAGCCTTTGTCAGAAGCGACCGAGCAGTCCGCGCCAGGCGATCATCCGGGCGCGCGCCGGATGCGGGCGCACGAACCCGGCAGCCAGCGGATCATGGCCGTGCCGGTCCAGCGACTGGAGATAAAGCTCCGCCAGGCTGGCCGGCAGCATCGCCGCAAGGGCCGGTTTCGGAACCCGGGGCCGAAGCGCCCGGGCAGCGCCGATGTCCCGGCCCGCGGCCTCGCCGACTGCCCTTGCCAGGGTTCTGAGGCCGGTGGTCGAGCGCAGTTCGAAGAGGTCGCCGTCGCCGACGCCATGCCGCTCCAGGAGGTCTCTCGGCAGAAGTGTCCGGCGGGTGCGCGCCAGATGGCCCACGGACCTCAAGACACCCATGCGCGCGTAGGCGCGCGCGGCGAGTTCCGCCGCCTGCGTCGCCGCCGTGTCCTCCAGGCCGAGCGCGCGCACGGCAAGGCGGCCGAGCGGCATGGACGTGGCCGTGACATAGGCCTCGAAATCCGTTTCGGCGGCAAAGCCATCGGGGTCGAGGTCATGTTCGCGGGCGTCGATCAGGCAGGAGAAGTCGGCCGGATCGACCCCCGGCTGGGTGACCAGCGGGGCCATGGCCGACACCACCTCGTGCTTCAGCACTTCCCCCGCGGCCGCCTTGTCGATCGCGTCACGCCACCATTGCAGGCGCATCTGGCCGATGATCGGCTCGGTCACCACGTCGCGCGTTTTCGCGATCTCGGCATTGAAGGCATAGAGTGCGAACAGGCCCTCGCGGTGGCTCGGCGGCGCGGCAAGCGCTGTCAGGAAACGGTCGTTGTCCTGACGGCGCAGCTCCGCCGCGCAGTAGCCGAGCGCGCCGGAGGTCGACCCTGCCCGCTTCAACCGTCCGTTCATCGACCTATATACACGCACGACAGCGGCCATGTCGGCGCGCCCAGTGCCATCCGCTGTCTCAAGCGCTTTCCGGTGCCAAGAGGCCTCCGCTTGTCAGCGAGCGGCCCGGCCGCGCGGGGGGTCAGTGGAAACAAGGGATCCGGGGCCGCTTGGGTCACCGGGACAACCTCAACAAGGGGACAATGATCATGGCTTTCGAACTGCCGCCGCTTCCCTACGCCTATGACGCCCTCCAGCCCTACATGTCGAAGGAGACGCTGGAGTTCCACCACGACAAGCACCACCAGGCCTATGTCGACAACGGCAACAAGCTGGTCGCCGGCTCGGCCCTTGAGGGTAAGAGCCTCGACGACGTGGTCAAGGAGAGCTTCGGCAAGCCGGAACATCAGGGCATCTTCAACAACGCCGGTCAGCACTGGAACCACAACCATTTCTGGAAGTGGATGAAGCCGAACGGCGGCGGCGCGATCCCGGGCGAACTGGAAGCCAAGATCGTCGAGGACTTCGGCAGCGTCGACGCCATGAAGGCGAAGTTCGTCGAGGCCGGCACCACCCAGTTCGGTTCCGGCTGGGCCTGGCTGGTGATGGACGGTGGCAAGCTCGATGTCATGAAGACCCCGAACGCGGAAAACCCGCTTGCTCACGGCAAGGTCGGCCTGCTCGGCTGCGATGTCTGGGAGCACAGCTACTACATCGACTACCGCAATGCGCGGCCGAAGTACCTGGATGCGTTCATCAACAGCCTGGTGAACTGGGAGTATGTCGCGGAGCTGTTCGCCCAGGCGAAGTAGGCGCCGCGGACGGCCGGTCAGCCGGCCAGACGTGCGAACCCCGGCCGTGGGATCGATCCGCGGCCGGGGTTTTTTGGTGCCCGCCCCGGTGGCGTGTCAGCGCCGGAAGTACCGGCTGCCGACGGCCAGCACCGCAATCAGGCCGGCAATGACCGCCGCGATCTCCAGGACGTGGCCCATGCCCTCCCCATGGGGATGGGTGTGAGGAACGCCGGTGTCTCGTGGGCCAGCGCGGTGCCGGTGGCCGACAAGAGGAGGACGACGGCTCCGGCGGCATACGCGGCAGACTTTCCAAGGCGCATGAGGGTTCTCCAGCAGGTCATCGGGTTTGCCAGCGCGTGTTCAAGCGATGTGGACCCACATCGCGGTTCGGAACGCGCGCCGACCGAGTGAGTCTGAGCATTCTCCGAACCGCCGGGCCGTTTCCGTCCGGCTGGAAAATGCCCTAGGTGCAGATCTGCTGGCGCACGGGGCCGACTGTCAACAAGCCGTGCGGCACCCGGTCAACCGTCGCCGAAGCGCTTGGCCATGTGTGCCTTGGCGATGGCCCGGATGGCATCGGCATGGGCAAGCTTCCCGGCCCCGTTGCCCTTCGCCGCCGGCGGCCCGTCCGCCTTCGCGCCGGCCTTGCCGGCTGCGGCCTTCGCGGGTGCCGGCTGGTTCAGATTGGCGTCCAGTTGGGCGATGATGCCGTCCATGAGGGTCCC
>CAYNIS010000502.1:0-2826 GCA_964397055.1 uncultured Rhodospirillaceae bacterium
AGACTTCGGTCCCGATCTCTCCTGCGATCACCTGGACGATCTTGTCCAGCCGGTCCTGGGCGTTGCCCGAGCCCGCCATCAGCTCGCGCAGGCGCGCCATCAGGCGGCGCGCGCCGGACATGCCGCGATAACGGGCCTGACTGCCGCTGTCGGCATCGGCCGCGGGCCCGCCCGCCGGCGCGAATTCCTCGTCTGGTCCGGTCATGGCCGAGAGGTCAGGCCGGGACGCGAAGTTTCAAGCGGCTGTCGAGGGAGGTCAGGGCCTGTCCGACCATTTCCCGCATGATCTCGCCCGCCGGCTGCTCGCAGGTGACCAGGCCGACGCTCTGCCCGGCCATCAGCGACCCGGTCTCGACATCGCCCTCGACCACCGCCCGGCGCAGGGCCCCGGCCCAGAAATGCTCGATCTCCAACTGGGCGGCGCGCATGTCGATCTCGCCGCGGTCGTGGCGCTCGATGATGTCGCGCTGGAACGCCTGGAACGCCCGGCTCGCCTCGTTCGCGAGCGCCCTGACCGGGATCACCGGAAACCGCGGGTCGAGCTGGACGGAAGGTACCGCGTCGCGGGCCGACGCCCGGATGAACGCCTGCTTGAAGCGGGGGTGGGCGACGCATTCCGTGGCACAGACGAAGCGGGTGCCGACCTGAACGCCGTCGGCCCCCATCTCCAGATAGGACGCGATCGCCTCGCCACGGCCGATGCCGCCGGCGACGAAGACCGGCACCTCGCGCACCTCTGGCAGGATCTCCTGGGCGAGGACGGAGGTCGAGACCGGCCCGATATGGCCGCCCGCCTCCATCCCCTCGATGATCAGGCCGTCGACACCCAGCTTGACCAGCCGGCGCGCGACGACCAGCGCCGGGGCGAAGCACAGCACCCTTGCATTGCCGGCCTTCAGCCGCGCGATCGCGGTCCGCGGCGGCAGGCCGCCGGCCAGGACGACATGACCGACGCGGTTGTCGAGGCAGACCTCGATCAGGTGGTCGAGATCCGGGTGGAGGGTGATCAGGTTGACGCCGAAGGGATTGGGCGTCAGCGCCCGGGTCGCCGCGATCTCCTCCGACAGGCGTTCCGGCGACATCGACCCGCAGGCGATGACACCGAAGCCGCCGCCATTGGACAGGGCGGCGACCAGGTGACGTTCGGAAACCCAGGTCATCGCCCCGCCCATGATAGCGTAGCGGGTGCCGAGCAGGCGCCGGCCGCGTGCCCACAGGACGTCGAGATGCGACAGCACGGGGCTCGCCGGGTCGGTCATGCGATCACCTGGTCGAGGCCGTAGGCGGTGTGGAGTGCCCTCACCGCCAGCTCCGTATACTCCTGGTCGATCAGGACGCTGACCTTGATCTCCGAGGTGGAGATTACCTGGATGTTGATGCCCTTGTCGGCGAGCGCCTTGAACATGCGCTGGGCAACACCGGCGTGGGAGCGCATGCCGACCCCGATGACCGACAGCTTGACGACATCGCGGCCGGCCTTGATGTCGCGGAAGCCGACATCGGTGCCGGTCGACTTCAACACCTCGAGCGCGCGGTCCATGTCGCTGTCGGCGACGGTGAAGGTGAGGTCGGTGACCGCCCCGTCCTCGGACACGTTCTGGACGATCATGTCGACATTGATGCCCGCTTCGGCGAGCGGGCCGAACACCGCCGCCGCAACCCCCGGCCGGTCGTCGAGGCCGATCACCGTCAGCTTGGCTTCGTTCCGGCTGTAGGTGATGCCGCTGACGACTTCCTGTTCCACGATCTCTTCCTCATCCACCACCAGCGTGCCCGGTTCGTCGCTGCCGATCGCGGGCTCGAAGCTCGACAGCACCTGCAGCCGCACCCGGTGCTTCATCGCGAGTTCGACCGAGCGCGCATGGAGAACCTTGGCCCCCAGGGACGCCATCTCCAACATCTCTTCGTAGGTGATGCGGTCGATCTTGCGGGCGCGCGCGACGATGCGAGGGTCGGTCGTGTAGACGCCGTCGACGTCGGTGTAGATGTCGCAGCGGTCGGCCCCGAGGGCGGCGGCGAGGGCGACGGCGGAGGTATCGGACCCGCCGCGACCCAGCGTGGTCACCCGGTTGCGGTCGGATACGCCCTGGAACCCGGCGAGGATCGGGATCTCCCGCTGGGCCAGGCGCGCGGCCAGTTCCGTGGTGTCGATGTCGATGATGCGGGCGCGCGCATGCCGGTCGTCGGTGCGAATCGGCACCTGCCAGCCCTGCCACGACCGGGCGGTGAGCCCGCGTTCCTGGAGCGCCATCGCCAGCAGGCCGGACGTCACCAGCTCGCCGGTCGCAACGACCGCGTCGTACTCGCGCGCATCATGCAGCGGGCTCATCCGGCTGCACAGGTCGACCAGCTGGTTGGTCACGCCGGCCATCGCCGAAACCACGACGGCGACTTCATGGCCGCGGGCGTGCTCGGCGGCGACCTTGTCGGCCGCGGCCCGGATACGGTCGACATCGGCGACAGAGGTGCCGCCGAATTTCTGGACGATGCAGGCCATGTCGGGGGGCGATCGAAACGCGTGACGGAAGAGGCGACGCCGGCGGCGCCACGCCGCATCTGCCAGCGGTCTGGTCGGGCTGGCTCACGACGGCCGGCAACACTACGGTTCAAAAGAGAATGACTCAAGCCGGCGCGGAGTGCGCGTTGCAACCATCGCTGGAGGGAAGCTGTGGCAGTGCATGAGGCTGCAGGAACCATCGACGCGGCGGAGATCGCCAATTTCGACCGCGACGGGGCGCTCTGGTGGGACCCGGATGGCCCTTTTCGACCGCTGCACCAGCTCAATCCGCTGCGGGTCGGGCACATCCGCGACGCCGCGGTCCGGGC
>CAYNIS010000503.1:0-2810 GCA_964397055.1 uncultured Rhodospirillaceae bacterium
CCCCGGCGATCATCGCGCCGAGGTCGAGCGACAGGAGCCGCTTGTCGAGGAGCGCTTCCGGCACGTCGCCCTTGACGATGCGCAGCGCCAGCCCCTCGGCGATGGCGGTCTTGCCGACGCCGGGCTCGCCGATCAGCACCGGGTTGTTCTTGGTGCGCCGGGACAGGACCTGGATCGAGCGGCGGATCTCCTCGTCCCGGCCGATGACCGGGTCGAGCTTGCCCGCGCGCGCGCGTTCGGTCAGGTCGACCGCATAGCGGTTGAGGGCATCGTAGCCCTCCTCCGCCGAGGCGCTGTCGGCGGTCCGCCCTTTGCGCATCTTGTCGATGGCCGCGCTGAGCGCCTGGGGGGTCGCCCCGCTGGCGGCGACCGCCTTGGCGGCGTCGGTGCCCTCTGCCAGGGCCAGGGCGAGAAGCAGGCGTTCGGCCGCGACGAAGCTGTCGCCCGCCTTCTTGGCGAGATCCTCCGCCGACTGGAACAGCTTGGCGAGGTCGGGGGCGAGATAGATGCCGGCGACCCCGCCGCCGCTCACTTTCGGCAGGCGGTTCAGATCCCGGTCGCAGGCGTCGCGCAAGGCCCGCGCGTCACCCCCGGCTGCGGCGATCAGGCCGGCGGCCAGGCCCTCCTCATCCTCGATCAGGCTGGCAAGCAGATGGGTCGGTGTCAGATGCTGGTGGCCGCGGTTGCGGCACAGGGTCTGGGCGGCCTGGACGAAGCCCCGCGCCCGTTCCGTATACTTTTCGAAGTCCATGGCGGCACTCCCTTCAAATCGGCGAGTCCTGGTTCGTTACCCCTCGTGGGATTTCTCATCGGATTTTCCCGTCCAGCTGCCGAAGATGCGGCCAGCCGGCCTTGCGGAACCCCCCGTCGGGCGGCGTTCCGGAAAACCCGATGTTGCATATGGGTAACACCCGCCCCCCGACAAGAGGGCAGGTCCAGCTCGGCTGATTTGGTATCGGAAGGGGAGGCCCGGCGCCGCCGATGCCCTCAGTAGTCGTGGGCGTCGCGCGCTTCGTCCGGCTGGCCGGGAAGGCCGCCGACCGGGTTGTCCTCGCCGCCCGCCTCGTCGCCGAATTCGCCGCCGTCCATGCCGGCGTCGGCATAGCGGCTGCCGTTCTGGCG
Source organism: uncultured Rhodospirillaceae bacterium (assembly GCA_964397055.1). Taxonomy (GTDB): domain Bacteria; phylum Pseudomonadota; class Alphaproteobacteria; order CAYNIS01; family CAYNIS01; genus CAYNIS01. The sequence continues at coordinate 1,123 of CAYNIS010000503.1, forward strand.
CTGGCCGTCGCCCTGGCCGTTGCCGTTCTGGCGCTGGCCCGGACGGCCGCCGCGGTCGGCCCGGTCATTGCGATCGGGCCGGTCGTTCCGATCGGGCCGGTCGCCCCGCTGCTCCTCGCCATTGGCGGCGTTGTCCAGCCGATAATAGTGCTCGGCATGCTGGAGCAGGCTTTCGGCCTTGATCTGGTCGCCGGCCGAAGCGGCGTCGCGGGCCAGCGCCTGATAGGTATCGAAGAGATGGGCGGCAGTGCCGGTCTTGCGCCCCTCCGGACCATTGCTGACATAGGCCCGGTTGTTGTTGTGCTGGCGCCGGCCGTTGTTGCCGCGGCCGCGCGAGCGCTTGTTGTTCGATCCTGGTCTCATCTCACCAACGACAAGGTTGACCCGTGGGGAAGGCCGAAATGCCGGCCCTGAAGCTACTGCCGTTCAAAGGCGCGTTCCTCTGATGCCCGTCCGGCGCGCCGCCGGCTGCTTTATGGGCGGTGAGCGGTGCGTTCAAGACCGCTCGAAAGACATCAGAGGCTGGGTCGACGGCGCGTCACAATGACAGGCGCGATCTGACGTGGACCCTACTGGCGTTGCCGGCGGCTCACAACTGTTTTCTGCCCGAAAACCCGGTCGTTTGCCGCGGGGGTCCGTCCGTCTTGTGCGCAAGACACCACGCGCGGCCGGCCGGCAAGGTCGTTCACGACCTCGATCACGCGGAGCCCCGCGCCCAGAAGTAAGGTGGTGACGGGGACGGCCTGCGTCATCCCGATTTCCAGGAACGCATGGCCGCCCGGTGCCAGCTTGCGCATCAGAAGCGGGGCCAGCTTTCGATAGGCATCGAGCCCGTCCGGTCCGCCGTCGAGCGCCGTCGGCGGATCCCACAGCCGCACTTCCGGGGCGAGTGCCGGGATCTCTGCCGCCGGGATGTAGGGCGGGTTGGAGACGATGACGTCGAAGGCCCGGGGAAGCCCGTCGAGCTGGTCGAGACGGTTCCAGTCCGCGCTCAGGAACGTCGCCCGGTCCTGAAGGCCGAGGGCGGCGGCGTTCGCCCGCGCCGTCTCGACAGCGCCGGCAGCGATATCGATGCCCCAGACGCGGGCCTCCGGCCATTCGCTCGCCAAGGCGAGGGCGATGCAGCCGGTGCCGGTGCCGAGGTCGAGGACCGTGGCCGGCGGCACGGCGCGATAGCGGTCGAGTGCGGCACTGAACAGCGTTTCGGTGTCGGGGCGCGGATCCAGCGTGTCGGGGCCGAGGGCAAGATCGAAGGTCCAGAAGCCGCGCGACCCGACGATGCGGCTGACCGGTTCGTGCCCCGCCCTCCGGTCGACCAGCCGGCGCACCTGTTCCGCCTCCGCCGCGCCGACCGCGGCCGCCGGTTCCGTCAGAAGCGCCGTTCGGCTGATCCCGAGGCCGTGTTCGAGGAGGAGGCGGGCGTCGAGGGCCGCCGTGTCGATCCCGGCAGCCTCCAGTGCTGCCCGGGCCTCCGCCAACAAGGTGCCCCTGTTCACGTTGTCCTGGGTCAGATCGGAAACCATCGGCCGGGCCGGCTCAGCCGTCGATCATGGCGAGCCGTTCGGCCTGGTCCTCCGCGATCAGCGCCTCGATCACCTCGTCCAGCGCCTCGCCCTCCATCACCTTCTCGATCTTGTAGAGGGTGAGGTTGATGCGGTGGTCGGTCACCCGGCCCTGGGGGAAGTTGT
>CAYNIS010000504.1:0-2799 GCA_964397055.1 uncultured Rhodospirillaceae bacterium
ACATCTGCTTCGTGCCCCAGGGGCGCTATGCCGGCGTGATCGAGAAGCTGCGGCCCGGGGCTGCCGAACCCGGGGACATCGTCCATCTCGACGGCCGCGTTCTCGGCCGGCACCGCGGCATCATCCATTACACGATCGGTCAGCGCCGAGGCCTTGGCATCGGCGGCATCAAGGGCGAGGAGGAAGCGCCCCTGTTCGTCGTCCGCCTCGACCCCGACCGCCGCCATGTGGTGGTCGGACCGCGCGCGGCCCTCGCCCGGGACGAGGTGGTCGCGAGCGAGGTGAACTGGCTGGGCCCGCCGGTCGACACCGACGGCCGTGCGGTCACGGTCAAGCTGCGCTCGGCCCACGACCCGCTGCCGGCACGCCTGTGGCTGGAGGGCGACCGAATTCGCGTTCGGCTTGAAGACCCGGCCTTCGGCGTCGCCCCGGGTCAGGCCCTGGTCGCCTATGACGGCGACCGCGTGCTCGGCGGCGGCTGGATCCGCGAGGCCGCGAACAGCCGCCTCGCGGCGTGATCAGGCCGCGTGATGCGCGCGCAACCAATCCATCACCCGCCGCCACGGCGGGTCGGCGATGACACGCTCGGTCGCTCCGTCGACGGCATCGTCGACCTGATCGAGCGTGAACCGGAAGGCAACCCGGCCGAAGGTGACGACGTCGCCTTCCACCAGCCGTGCCCGGATCACCCGCTCGCCGTTCACGAACAGCCCGTTGGTGCTGTCGAGGTCGCGGATCAGCCAGCCCCGCGCGTCCTGCGTCAGGACGGCATGCCGGCGTGACAGCCGGCGCGACGGGATGACCACCGACGCCGTCTCATCCCGCCCGATGACGTGCTCGCCCTCCGGCAGGATCGGCCGCCCCAGCATGTTCCGGCAGTCGTCCAGCAAGTCGGGGGTGAGACAGATCAACCGCGCCGACTGGCCCGACCGCCCTTCCGGGCCGCCTGCGGAACGTGCCGACGCCTCCGGTTGGTCGGCGCCGCCGGCGGCCGGAACCGCGACCCGGGACACCGTTTGGAGGCCGGCAGCCTCCGCCGCCCGGCCCAGGGCCGAGGCGAACACCGCCGCGTCGACATAGCGATCTTCCGGCCGCTTCGCCATCGCCTTCTCGATCACCGCATCGAGTGCGGCCGGCACCCGGGGATTGACCATCGACGGGGCCGCCGCGGGCTCGTTCAGGACCTTGTGCAGGATGCCGGCGAGAGGCCCGCGAAACGGCCGGTCCCCGGTCAGCAGGTGATAGAGGACGACCCCCGCCGCATAGATGTCGGCACGATGATCGACCTGGCGGCCGAGAAACTGTTCCGGCGGCATGTATCCGGGCGTGCCGACCCCCGCCGACGCCCGTCCCAGCGTCCAGGCATCGATGCGCGCGATACCGAAGTCGCCGAGCCGGAGCCGGCCGTCATGGCCGAGCAGGAGGTTGGACGGCTTGACGTCGCGGTGCACGATACCGGCCGAATGCGCGAAATCGAGCGCACTCAGAAGCTGGCGCATGAGGCACACGGCCTCCGCCGGCTGGAAGGCATGGCCGGTCGCCAGACAGTCGGAGAGCGAGACCCCCTCGACCAGGTCGAGCACCAGATAGCGCTCGCCGTCGTCTTCCCCAAAATCGCGCAACGCGGCGATGTTGGGGTGGACGAGGTGCCGGATCGCCGCGGCTTCGCGCCAGAAACGGGCGCGCATCAGCGCCGGGTCGGCCACCGTGGCGGCTTCTCCGGCACCGGCCTCGACACGGCCGCGCAGCACCTTGACCGCAACCGCGGCACCGCTCGATGTGTCGAAAGCCCGGAAGACGATCCCGCTGGAGCCCTCACCAAGGCGCTCCAGAAGGTGATAGCGATCGATTCGTTCAAGTGAGTGGCGTGGCGCCTGTTCCGGTGCGACGGACCGGCACGGCTGGTCTGGATGCGCGCCAAGTGATTGAGCAAGCGCGCTTTCCGAAGTGCCGGGCGGTATCGGTCCAGCTGGAAAATGCTCAGGGCCGGAGGTGGAACGATCCCGCTGTTGCAGCGCGACCAATGGTGCGTCTTCTACCATCATCCTGGTTTCCTCGAACGGCAGGTTCCGCGCGCTTTGGCGCATCCCCTGCCGCATAGGCCGTCCGTCGGGGGACGACGGGCGGCAGTCGACCAGCGGCAATGACCCGCCGCCTTGGGCTGCACAAACGAAACTACGGTATTTCACGTAGATCTGCCATGCCTTCTAATGGTTAACATAAGTTAACCATTATAGAGCGAGGAAACCTCTGACCTTTCCGATCTCTTCCGGCGTTACGAGCGCCGGGCAATGGCCGACGCCGTCGATCGCATAGACCTCTGATCTCGGCCCGGTTTCCTGCATCCGCGCGACAGTGCCCGGCTCCAGGATGCGGGAATCCGTCCCCCAGAAGGTGAGAACGTCGGCCCGGATCTGCTCCCACTGGCTCCAAAGGTCGAGGTCACCCGCGCGCTCGATCGACCGCGATTCCGGCAGCCGTGGGTCGAAATGCTGGATCCATGTTCCATCACCATCCTGTACCAGGGTGTCGCGGCAGAATTTCAGCCACTGGTCCTCGGTCATCGGACCGAACGCCTGGCGCGTCTCGCGCACCCAGCGGATAGCCTCGGCCTCGTCCCCGAAGCGCGGGAACTGGCTGATCAGGTCCCAGTTGGCGTTCGACCGCTCGAGCGCCAGGAACGGCCCGATGTCGTTCAGGATCAGCCGGCGGATCGGGGCGCGCGGCCTGGCGGCGATCTGCATGCCGACGAGGCCGCCGAGCGAGGTACCGATCCAGTCCACCGGGCGGCCGGCGGCG
>CAYNIS010000505.1:0-2798 GCA_964397055.1 uncultured Rhodospirillaceae bacterium
GCGGCCGCGGCGCACCGGCACCCCCGCCCTGGCGGCGAGGCAGACAAACTCGACCCGTGCGCTGCCGGCCAGGGCAGAGGCGACGAGGGTCACCGGCGGCGGATCGTTACCGAGCCAGGCATCGAGCTGTTCCTCGACCACGGCGTGCTGGGCCATGTCCTGGACGAACACCGTTACCTGGGCGAGCTGGCTGCGCGAGGTGCCGGCCGCGACCATGTGATCGTCCAGGCGGGAGAGGATGTTGGCGGTCTGATCGGCCTCCCCGACCGAGCCGTCGGCCGCGACACAGACGAGGCTGACGAGGTCGCCGGCGGCCACGGTGTGGGAGATGCGCGGCAGGAAGCTCGGATAGCGGGTGATGCCGCGCACCGTCGACGGCGCCGGCAGGGTTGCCGGTGCGACCGGGGCCGGGGCCCTGGCCGGCTCTTCCAGCTTGTCGCCCTCTTTCGCGCGGATGAGCTCGATCAGGTCCGGTACCAGCGGGGCCGACTTGTGTGTCGCCTGGTCGGCATTGACCCACACCACCTCTCCCGAGGCGTAGAGGTCTTCGGCACCCTTGGGATGGATCTCGGCAAGGAAGGTCATCGAGGAGCGACCGATCCTGGCGATCCGGATATGGACCTCGATCTCCGCGGCGAAGTCGATCGGGCGCGAATAGTCGATCACGGTCTTGACGGTATGAAAGTCGAGCCCGGTGCGGTCGACCTGGTTCATGTAGTCATAGGGGAGTGCCCACAAATACTCCGTGATTGCCGTGTCCAGGTAGGTCAGGTAGTGGGCGTTGAAGACGATCTTCTGACCATCGATTTCCGAATAACGGACCTTGAACGGGTAGAAGAAGCTGAAATCGGCCTTGGCCATCGGGTCGTCTCCATGCGGCGCTGTCGTGAATGACGCCCCCGGTCTAGCGGATTGCGGCCATCAGATCGAGAAGCGCGCGGGTGAGCGTGCTGTCCGCCTCGCCCAGGAGATTGCCGATCGAGAAGTGATGATGGCCGGCGACCTCGATCAGCCGGGCCCGGCTGCCATGGTGGGCGAGGGCGGCCGCATAGTCGGCGGCCTGGCGGCGAAACTCGTCGCTTTCCAGGGCGCCGACCGCGACCAGGATGTCCCGCGGCAGCGGCGGCAGGTTGTGGATCGGGCTTTGGCGGCTGGCTTCCGCTTCCGTCATCCGCAAGCTGGCCTGCTTGGTGTCGTGGCGGTGCGGTTCCATGTCGTAGCAGCCGCTGATGACCAGCCCGCCGCGGATGGCATCGGCCGGCAATCGATCGGCGGTCCAGTCATGCGCAAACGCCATGCCGGCGAGCTGCGCGCCAGCGGACATGCCGGCGAGCCAGAGGCGGTCCGGGTTGCAACCGTGCGCGCGCCCCTCTTTCCAAACCCAGCCGATCGCCTCGCGGACTTCCTCTCCGATCCGGGTCAGGCCGACATCCGGCGCGAGGTCGTAGGAGACCACGACGACCGCATGGCCGGCGGCGACGAACGGTTCCGCGACGAAGCTGAAGACGTCCTTGGACAGGGTCGTCCAGGCGCCACCATGGACATAGAGAAGGGTGCCGTCGGTGCGCCCCGCGGGCCGGAACACGTCCAGGCGCTGGCGCGGGCCGGGGCCGTAGGCGAGGTCCAGGGTGCAGTCGAGCCGGGCGCGGGCCGCGGCACTGCGTGCGGCCTTGTCCGCGGAATAGGCCTTGTAGTCGGGCACCAGAAGGCGTGGGTTGTACTGCCGTTCCAGGGTATCGGCGTCCATCTCTCGCCAGCGAAGCGTGGCCGCCGGCGCTCCGGCCCCGCTATCCTTGGCCATCGACATCAGATCGGGAGCCACAAGCCATGTACGATCACCGCGTTTTTCCCCTGGCCGAGACCGAAACCGTGACCTTCGGCCCGAAGGCGATCTATCACCCGATCGTGGCCGATGCGAAGGGGGCCTACCCGATCCGCACCGGCATCCAGATCAGCCAGCCGGGCTATGTCGCGCCGATGCATTGGCACCCCTATCTCGAAATCCTGCACATCCTGGAGGGGGAGGCAACGGTCTGGCTCCAGGGTCAGGAGGCGAGCCCCAGCCATCTGAAGGCGGGCGACAGCATCGCACTCCCGCCGGGTGTGCCGCACGCCTTCGCGACCGTGGGCGACAAGGTCATGCGCCTGCTCGGCACCCATTGCAGCCCCGTTCGGGTGGTCAACTACCTCGACCGCAAGTCCGATGCGAACGGCTATCCCGTCCTGGACGAGGCCCTGGCGCCGACGTGATCGGCGCCATGGCCCGGCAACCCCCCTCATTTGGGACACGCTGGCGGCTCGCCGTCGGTGCCGGCTTTGCCGCCCCGCTCGACTATCCGGTCACAATGGTCCTGGTCGTCGCGTTGGAGGCGGCGAGCCTCAGCCTCGCCCCGTCATGGTTCCGCGACTGGGGCCTTGCCCTCATCGATCCGTCGAGTGACCGCGCCGTGCCCCTTGCCCTCATCCTTGTGGCGGAGCATGCCGATGCCCTCGGCTATGCGCTTGCCGGTATTGCCTGGGTATTCGCCATCGCGGTCTATGCGCGGCTTTCCCTCGCCTCCGTCAGGGAGACCGGTGAAACCGCCGCCGAAGCCCTGGTGCCGCTTACCGAACGCCTGCAGCGCCTGCTGCCGATCGCGGCAACCCTCGGCCTCGCCCTGGCGGTCGCGCGGTTCGCCGGCATGATCGGCGGTCCGGTCTCGGTCGGTGCCCCCGCCGATCTCGCCCAGCCGGTTGCGATCAGCCTGATGGCGCTCCTGGGTGCCCCGCTCGTCATCGCGACGGTCGCCGCCGTCGCC
>CAYNIS010000506.1:0-2790 GCA_964397055.1 uncultured Rhodospirillaceae bacterium
ACCGCGATGATGCCGATGCCACCCAGCCATTCCAGCAGGGCCCGCCACATCAGGATGCCGCGCGGCTCGCCCTTAGGGTCGGTGAGGACCGTCGCCCCGGTCGTGGTCAGGCCCGACATCGCCTCGAACACCGCGTCGGCGGGGCCGAGGGGCTGGACCGAAACCATGAACGGCAGGGCGGAGAAGGCGGCGACCAGGAGGTAGCTGAGACTGGTCAGCAGGAAGGTCTGCCGCAGCGTCAGGCGCACCTCTCCCGCCTGGTTCATCAGGATCAGCATGACCCCGAAGAACAGGGTCAGCGCGGAGGAGATGCCGAACGCCATCCAGTCGCGACCGTCGCCGGCCAGATCGACCAGGAGCGGCACGATCATGGCGCCGGCGATCACGCACAGGAGCGCGCCGGCGACATAGAGGATCGGGGCCAGATCGAGCGAACTGGCGCTTGCCGCGCCGCTGCCGTTGCCGGGGCGGTCGAACCGCCAGCTCGCCTGATCGCCTGCGCTCACCGCGATGCCCTCGCCAGAGGTCGGGTGGGCGAACCTGCGCGTTCGTGCAAAGTCACAGGGCCATGCCAAGCGCTGACTTGTAGAGGTCGAGGAGCGTTTCCTCCTCCTGCCGATCCTCGCGCGCCATCCGCCTCAGGCGCAGGACCTGGCGCATGATCTTCGGCTCGAAACCGGCCGACTTGGCTTCCTGGAAGATGTCCTTGATGTCGTCGGAGAGGCCCTTTTTCTCCTCCTCCAACCGCTCGATGCGTTCAATCAGGGACTTCAGCTGGTCGCCGGAAATGCCGCCGACGTCGTTTGACATCTCTTTCTCGATCCTTGGAACAACAGCAGAAGGGCCGACGGCGGTGCCGTCGTCCTGGGCCAGGTCGCTAGTGTGATGATCGAGAAGGTCGCATCCAACTCGCGGATAGAGCGATCGACCTTCTCGATCTGAATCACACTAGCAAACTATTGAATCTAGTGTCCGTCTCGATTCCGAAGTTCGCAAGCGCGCGGGTCACGCCCTGGCAGCGAACTTCGGAATCAGGACATTAGGGCATTTTCCGGCCGGCCGGAAGCGTCCCGGCGGTTCGGAACTCGCGCCAGGACCGACCATTGGCGAGGGCAAGCCACGCTCAGGCAGGGGCAGCCCGGCGCAATTATCTTGCATTTCCTGCAAATGGGCGACGGAAACCTTGTGTTAACCTTTTCTTACAGTTAACATCTGTTAATGAACGCGTCGCCGACGACGGCTCGCATTTCTCCAGGATGTGGGATCGGATCGGTGGCCCGACTTGTCGCGACAGCGCTCGGCATACCGCTCTACCTGATGGTGAGCCCCGTCATCGCTTTGCCTGCCCACATCGCCCTGACCGACATCATCGCCGGCTTCAGCAGCCGTGGCGGCGGCAAGTCGGCTCTGCTTGTGGCACTTCTGATCACCGCTTTCGTCGGCCCCGCGGAATTGGGCCACGCGCTCACCCGCGATCTCGAGCCTGAGGTTCCGGCAATCGCCCCTGCCGTTGCCGTCGAAGCAATCCAGTCCGGGGAGGAGGCGTCGGTGGCGATCCAGGTCCGCAGCCTGATCGACCGGCTCGACGCCGCGTACGGCCAGCCGGCCCGCTAAACGAACCCTCACCGGGAAGAGTGAGGTACCGGGCGGGCCGGCTGCGGTCGTTTTCCGATCAATCGTGTTTCGGCTGGGCCGCCGCGAACGCCGCCTGCTGGTCGGCGGTGGCTTCGGTCTGGTGCCGCACCTTCCAGTCGGCATAGGGCATGCCGTAGACGATCTCCCGCGCGTCCTCGTAGTCGAGCGCGACGCCGCGCTCCTCCGCCGCCGCCCGATACCATTTCGACAGGCAGTTGCGGCAGAAGCCGGCGAGGTTCATGAGGTGGATGTTCTGCACGTCGGTTCGCTCGCGCAAGTGCGCGACGAGCGTGCGAAAGGCGGCGGCCTCCAGCTCCAGGCGGGTCTTGTCGTCGGCCAGGGCGGCCTCTGTCTCAGGGGTCACGGGCGGTCCTCCGGGGTCTGCGGGGTTCCCCGCAGAGATGAGCGCGCGATCAACGCCTTGCCAGGGGAAATGTCGCGGATCAGCCGCGCGACGGCTGGCGCCGGCCCGTCGTCGGCACCAGGCCGGTCGACAGGAAGCGCCGCTGGTTGCCCTCCAGGACCAGGGCGGTGAGGCGGCCGGTGGCGAAGGCGCCGGTATCGATGCCGATCCGATTCGGCTTCAGCTCCGGCAGCCGGTTTGCGGTATGGCCATGCACGACAACCGCCCCCAGGTCCTCCCGCGAGGTCAGGAACTCGTCCCGGATCCACAGGAGATCGTCGCGTTCCTGCCGGTCGACCGAGATACCGGGACGCACGCCCGCATGGACGAAGACATAGTCGCCGACCCGGGTCGACAGGTTGAGAGCGCCCAGAAACCGGCGGTGGGTGTCGGGCAGGGCCGCGGCCAAACGATCGCGCAGGAAGATCCGCATCTCCGCGTCCGAGATATCGACCGGGGTCGTGATGCCGTAGCTGGCCAGCGTCGCGAGGCCGCCCCAGGCGAGCCAGGCCGGCCGTCCGACCGGATCGGCCAGGAACTGGAGGGCCGCATCCTCGTGATTGCCGAGAAGATGGGTGGTGGTGAACCCGCGCAAGGGGTTCGCTGACAGGATGTCGATGACGGCGCGGCTGGACGGCCCGCGGTCGATGTAGTCGCCGAGATAGACGATATGCCGGTCGACCGAGGTCGATGCCTCCGCATCCCGCCAGATCAACCGGTGCAACTCGGCCAGGAGGTCGGCCCGATCCCGG
>CAYNIS010000507.1:0-2789 GCA_964397055.1 uncultured Rhodospirillaceae bacterium
GCGCGTGGTCGTCGACAGCGACGACTACATTGAGGCCTACCGGCTGCTCGCGGCGATGGAGGAGACGCGCGCCTACCTGATCGACGTCCCGGCCGTCGACACCGGAGAGACCGGCCGCGCGGCGGACACCACGTCCGGCGGCAGCGATGACCCGGGTGACGACGCCGACGACTGACGCGCCGGCTGACGGTCCGGTCGTCCCGTCCGGGACGGAGGATCGCCTGCTCGACGGGCGGGTTCGGCTGCGTCAGCCCGCTTGCGGATACCGGGTGGCGATAGACCCGGTCCTGCTGGCTGCCGCCGTGCCGGCCAAGCCCGGTGACCGCGTCGTCGAACCCGGCATCGGCACCGGTGCCGCCAGCCTGTGCCTCGCCGCTCGCGTCCCCGGCCTCGACATCACCGGGGTGGAGATCGACCCGGACCGCGCGGCCCTTGCCCGCCGCAACGCCGACCTGAACCCCGGCTTGAACCTGGGGGCGGCGGCGTTCCGGGTGATCGAGGGCGACCTGGCAGACCGACCCATGGCCGCCGGCAGTGCCGATCAGGTGCTGTTCAATCCGCCCTATCTGGAGGCGGGCAAGGCCACCGAGCCTGCCGCGCCGGGCGCGCGGACCGCCGCGGTCGAGGGCGGCGCCTGCCTTGCCGACTGGGTCGGGTTCGCCGGCCATGCGCTGCGCCGCGGCGGCCATCTGACCCTGATCCACCGGGCTGACCGCCTCGACCACGTCATGGCGGCTCTCGCCGGCGGTTTCGGGGGCGTCACCCTGATCCCGCTGTGGCCGCGCGCCGGGGTCGCCGCCCGGCGCATCATCGTAACCGCGCGGCGCGGCTTGAAGTCCCCGGCGGTGCTGTCCCCCGGCCTCGTCCTCCATGACGCAACCGGCGCCTTCACCCCGGAGGCCGAGGCGGTGCTGAGGCACGCGGCGGCGCTTTCAAACGGCGCGCTGCGAGCCATTTGAAGGGGACATCTCCAGCCCGCAAGCCCCGGCCCCGCCATGACCAGCCTCATCCACCGCCTGCCGCTATGGAAGCTGCCGCTGATCGGCCGCTGGTTCGACCGGTCCGCGCGCATCGCCGTCGTGCGCATCGACGGGGTCATCGGGACCGGCGGCGGCGGCTTCAACAGCCCGCAGATGGTATCGTTCCAGAAGGTCGAGGGGCTGCTGGAGCAGGCCTTCAACCGCAAGGGCATCAAGGCGGTTGCGATCGTCGTCAACTCGCCGGGCGGCTGGCCTGTTCAATGCTCGCTGATCGGCAGCCACATCCGCCGCCTCGCGACCGAAAAGAAGCTGCCGGTGCACGCCTTCGTCGAGGATCTGGCGGCATCCGGCGGCTACTGGATCGCGGCGGCCGCCGACGATGTCTTCGCCGACCCGGCCTCGGCCGTCGGGTCGATCGGGATAATCAGCGTCGGCTTCGGCTTCCACGAACTGATCCAGCGCTATGGTATCGAGCGGCGCCTCTACACCGCCGGCACGCGCAAATCGATGCTGGACGCGTTCACGCCGGCCGATCCCGACGATGTCGCACGCCTGTCCCGCATGCAGGCCGATGTCCACCAGCTGTTCATCGACCACGTCCGCGATCGCCGCGGCGAGCGCTTGTCCGGCGATCCGGAGGAGATGTTCTCCGGGGAGGTGTTCCTGGCCGGCCGAGCGCTGGAGATGGGGCTGATCGACGGCCTGGGCCATGTCAAGCCGATCCTCCAGGAGAAGTACGGAGAGTTCGTCAAGCTCGAACGGGTGATGGAGCGGCGCGGCTGGCTGCGCGCGCAACTCGGCCTCGACCGGCCGGGGATGGACGGCACGCTGGTCGCCGGCGTCATGGCGGCGATCGAGGCACGCCTGGGCTGGGCGCGCTTCGGCCTCTGAACGGGACGGCGAGGATGGTCTCCCAGCTCTTGTTCACCGTCTCGGTCGTCTTCCTGGTCTTCTTCGCGGCCCGGCTGATCGAGCGCTGGCAGCGATTCTCCCGCGGCATGGACCGGGCCCGGAACGCCCGGAAGGCGCGCGCGGCGGGCGACACGGCCGGCGAACGGCTGGTCCGCTGTGCCACCTGCGGGGTCCACGTGCCGATCTCCGGCGGGGGGTGCCAGCGCGAGGGCTGTCCGGTCGCGGCCGCCGGCTGACGGGAACCGCGCCCCTGGCTCGCCCGGGTGGGCCAGCTTGATCGTGCATGATCGAAGGCTTAAGGTCCGCCGCGCGCCCGCCGGTCATCGTGTCGACAGCCCACAACGTCGACATTGCAGCCTGTCGGGAAGCGGTCCCGCCCTCTGTCGCGAGACCGGAAAAGTACCGACACGTGAGGGGGCCGACCGGGCAGATGGCGATCCGACGCACAGAGCGCTTGAGCTTCCAGAGGATGATCCTGAAGCTGCAGGACTACTGGGCATCGCGCGGCTGCGTCATCCTTCAGCCCTACGACATGGAAGTCGGCGCCGGCACGTTTCACCCGGCGACGACGCTGCGCGCCCTTGGCCCCGACTCCTGGCGCGTCGCCTATGTCCAGCCCTGCCGGCGGCCGACCGACGGCCGCTATGGCGAAAACCCCAACCGGCTCCAGCACTACTACCAGTTCCAGGTGCTCTTGAAGCCGTCGCCACGCCTGGCCCAGGATCTCTACCTCGAAAGTCTGGAAGCGCTCGGTATCAGCCCGGCCCTTCACGACATCCGCTTCGTGGAGGATGACTGGGAAAGCCCGACGCTCGGCGCGTGGGGTCTCGGCTGGGAGGTCTGGTGCGACGGCATGGAGGTCACCCAGTTCACCTATTTCCAGCAGGTCGGCGGCAT
>CAYNIS010000508.1:0-2787 GCA_964397055.1 uncultured Rhodospirillaceae bacterium
GGACCGACGACTACATCACCAAGCCGTTCTCGCCGGGCGAGCTGATCGCCCGCATCCGGGCGGTGCTGCGGCGCACCGCACCGCAGACGGAAACGCTCTCCTTCGCGGACATCACCATGGACCTGACCGCCCACAAGGTGCGGCGCAAGGGCCAGGACATCCATCTCGGCCCGACCGAATACCGCCTCTTGAAGCACCTGATGCAGCATCCGGGCCGCGTGTTCAGCCGCGAGCAGCTCCTGGCCCTGGTCTGGGGGCGCGACGTCTATGTCGAGCCACGCACGGTCGACGTTCACATCCGGCGGCTGCGCAAGGCCCTGAACGAGGACGAGGCGGCGAACGTCATCCGCACCGTGCGATCGGCCGGCTACAGCCTGGACGAGGCAGCCTCCGACTAGCGGAGTGAATTCGACGTTCGCCCCCCCTTGGCAGCACGTGCCGACCCAAACATCGAATTCGAGAAACTCCACTAGAAACAGTCTGGTACCGCGTGGCTTTTCAGTTCCGACATTTGCCTGGGGGCTCATGTCGCCAGGGTCGCAAACGTCGGAATCAAACTACGACGCCCCCTCAGGCCATGTCGGCGGTCAGGATCACGGTCGTGTGGTTGGACATGATACCGCCCTCGACATGGGCCAGCCCGACGTCGTGCCGCGCCAACTGACGGCCGCCCTCCGCCCCGCGCACCTGGCGCGCGCATTCGATGATCGAAAACAGTCCGCCCGCAGCCCCGGCATGGCAGTGGCTGAGCATGCCGCCATGGGTGTTGACCGGAAACCTGCCGGCGTATCCGGCAGCGCCGTCCTGCCACAGCGTCCAGCCCTCGCCCCTGCCGGCGAACCCGAGTTCCTCCGCCAGCAGGATCGGGGTGATCGTGAAGCAGTCGTAGAGCTCGGCAAACTGGATGTCGGCGGGTTCGAGGCCGGCCATGCGATACGCTTTCCGGCCCGCCTCGGTCGCGCCGGAATGGAGCAGGTCGGGGGCGGCGATCAGATGCTCATGGGTAAAGCGCTCGCCGATGCCGGCGATCCAGGCCGGTCCGTGGGGCAGGTCTCCGGCCGCCTCGGCCCGGCTGACGACGAGGGCGGCGGCCCCGTCGGAGATCAGGCAGCAATCGAGCATGTGAAGCGGCTCGACGATCGGACGGGATGACAGGACCTCTTCGACGGTCAGCGGGGCCTGCTTGTGCGCGCCCGGCGTCAACGCGGCATTGGCCCGGGTCTGGACCGCGACCGGTGCGAGCTGTTCGCGGCCGACGCCGAACTCATGGAAATAGCGCCGGGCGACCATGCCGTAGAAGCCGGGCACCGGGACGCCGTGCACGTCCTCGAACCAGGGATGGCCGAAGGCGCTCAGCATCTGGGTCGCCTTCTCGGTGCCGAGGCCGGTCGCGCGATTCTCCCCGGCGACGAGGAGGACATGGCGCGCCTGCCCGGTTGCAACGGCCATCAGCGCCTGGTGCAGCATCATGCCACCGGTCCCGCCACCGGCGGTCATGGTCACGCCGAGGTCAAGGGACAGGCCGAGCACCTCGGCCAGCGCGCCGTAGAAGACGAAATAGGGCTCGGTCGAGCAGTAGGCGGTCACCATGCCGTCGATGTCGCGCACCGACAGACCGGCATCGTCGATCGCCGCGAGGGCCGCGTCCACGCAGAGGTCGAGACCGGATTTCTCCGGCAGCTTGCCGATGCCCGACGATCCGACACCGGCGATCACCGCCTGGTTCTTGAGCGTCATGACGGGGTCCTCCGGAATGCCGGCACCGTGGTGGTCCCCTGATCGGTCTTGCCGAAGACGACCTCCACCCGGTCGCCGATCGCCGCGCCCTGCGCGTCCTCGCCGACCAGGCGCGTGGTCAGCCGGGCGCCTTCGTCGAGATCGACGAAGGCGACGACATAGGGCACGTCGGCCTTGAACGCGGCTTTCGGGGGATGGTGCACGATGGTGAAGCTGTGGATGGTGCCGCGCCCGGAGGACGGCATCCACGCGATGTCGCGCGCGCCGCAGGACGGGCACACCGGCCGCGGGTAGTGCCAGACATGGCCGCAGCTGTTGCACGATTGAAGGTCGATGCGCCCAGCTTCGACACCTTCGAAGAAGCGGGCGAAGAGGCCTTTGGTCTCAGGGATCGGCTGGATCGGCACGGCGGGGTCCGAGAAGTGCGGCGGCCATCGTCAGGACGGCGGCACATGGGTGTCTAGGAACCCTAGAATATCGCCCAAGGCGGGTCCGAGCGTGAAGTCGTTGTGGCCGGTCGGCGGGAAGGCCGCCGCCTTCGGCCCGGGCGCGGCGGCCAGCACGGCCCGCCCGTGGGCCATCGGCGTGGTCCGGTCTTGGGCGCCGTGAAGGACGAACACCGGGGTTTCCACGCCCGCGATCCGACGTTCGCTCGGGAAGCGGTCCCACATCAGAAGGTGAACCGGCAGCCAGGGATAGTGATGGGCCGCAACGTCGGGCAGGGCCGTGAACGGCGCTTCGAGGAGCAGAGCACCGACCGGCCGGCGGGCAGCCAGTTCCACCGCGACACCGCTGCCGAGCGATTCGCCGTAGAGGACGGTCCGCGCGCGATCATGGCCATGGGCCTCCGCCCAGGCCATCCAGGCCTCGCCGTCGCGGACCAGGCCGGCCTCGCTCGGGCTGCCGGGGTTGCCCGGATAGCCGCGGTAGCTGGCCAGCACGACCGACCACCCGGCATCGACGAAGGGCCGCGCCTTCAACGTGCGGTGTCCGTGATTGCCGGCGTTGCCGTGGAACCAGAGGATCGTTTTTCCGTCGCTGCCGGCGGCG
>CAYNIS010000509.1:0-2786 GCA_964397055.1 uncultured Rhodospirillaceae bacterium
CAGCGCCAGACCCGATCACGATTCAGCGCTATGTCCCTGTCCGGATCGAAGTTGCGACCGGCAGGGCGTGCCGGTGATCGCCGACGGCGGCATCAAGTTTTCCGGCGACCTCGCCAAGGCGATCGCCGCCGGCGCCGACTGTGCGATGCTGGGATCGCTGTTCGCCGGCACCGACGAGGCGCCGGGCGACGTCGTTCTCTACCAGGGCCGCACCTACAAGGACTATCGCGGCATGGGCTCCGTTGGGGCGATGGCGCGCGGCTCCGCCGACCGCTACTTCCAGGCGGAGGTGTCGGATGCGCTCAAGCTCGTGCCGGAGGGGGTCGAGGGCCGGGTTCCCTACAAGGGGCCGCTGGCGACCGTCGTCCACCAGCTGGTCGGCGGCCTCAAGGCTGCGATGGGCTACACCGGCAACCCGACGATCGAGGAGATGAAGGCGAACGCCCAGTTCATCCGCATCACCGGGGCGGGCCTGCGCGAGAGCCACGTGCACGACGTGCAGATCACGGCGGAGGCGCCGAACTATCGCCGGGATCTCTGAACCAAGGCCATGACCCCAGCGGCACGGCTTGCCGCCGTCATCGACATCCTGACCGCGATCGACGCCGAACCGCGCCCGGCCGATGCGGTCATCGCCGCCTATCTGCGCGGGCGGCGCTACATCGGGGCGAAGGACCGCCAAGCGGTGGTGGAGGCGGCGTACGCGACGCTGCGCCGTCGCGGGCGCCTCGGCTGGTCGATCGACAAGGCCGGGGGCGAGCCGACGCCGCGCCTGATGGCGCTGGCCAATACCCTGATCGGCGACGGCCAGGCCCTGGCCACGGCGACGGCACTGTTCAGCGGCAAGCAGTACGCGCCAAGCCCCTTGGAACCGCATGAACTGGCGGTCGCGCGGCGCCTGTCCGGCATGCCGCTAAGTCCCCCGGAAATGCCGGCCTCGATCCGGCTGGAATGCCCGGACTGGGCCGAAGCCGGCCTGCGCGAGACGCTGGGTGACGGGTTCGAGGCGGAGCTGAAGGCGATGCTGAGCCCGGCCCCGCTCGATCTGCGCGCCAACCGTCTGGTGACGACTCGGAGCAAGGCCCGGACTGCCCTTGCCGAGGCCGGGATCGAGGCCGACCCGACGGACCTTTCGCCCGACGGCTTGCGGTTGCGGGGGCGCATCGCCCTCGGCCGGCTCGCGCCCTTCGCCGACGGCCTGATCGAAGTCCAGGACGAGGGCTCGCAGGCGGTCGCCCTGATCGCCGATGCCCGCCCCGGGCACCAGGTGCTGGATCTGTGTGCCGGGGCCGGCGGCAAGACACTGGCGCTGGCGGCGACCATGGCGAACAAGGGCCGGGTGGTCGCGACCGATGTGCTCGCCGGCCGGCTGGACCGGGCGCGCACGCGTTTTCGCCGGGCCGGTGCCCACAACATCGAAACCCGCGCCCTCGGCCAGGACGGCGACGGCGCCAGAAGCCAGGGCGACAAGTGGCTGAAGCGCGCCCGCGGCCATTTCGACCGGGTGCTGGTCGATGCCCCCTGTTCCGGCACCGGCACCTGGCGGCGCAACCCGGACCAGCGCTGGCGCCAGCTCGGCCCCGGCCTGTCGGAACTGATCCCGCTCCAGGCGAGCCTGCTCGACAAGGGGGCGGCCGCGGTCAAGCCGGGCGGGCGGTTGATCTATGCGACCTGTTCGCTGCTGCTCGAGGAGAACGATCATCAGGTGGAGGGTTTCCTCGCGCGTCATCCAGACTTTGCCGCAATCCCGGCCCAAGACGTCTGGGCCGAAGCCGTCGATCCCGATGGCGGCCACGCGCTGCCGGCTTGTCCGCGGGGCACGGCTTGGCTCAGACTGTGGCCGGGCCGGCATGGCACCGACGGCTTCTTCGCCGCGGTCCTGGAACGGCGACAGAAAGGGTAGGCCCGGGAAGGGAGTGCCGGGGAAAGGCATGAGCGACACCTGGATAAGACCGGCGGGGCCGGCCGATGCCGAGGCGATTGCGGAAGCCCATGCGGAGAGCTGGGCGTCGACCTATCGCGGCCAGCTACCGCCGCACCTGGTAGAGACAGACGATTTCAACGGCTCCGCCAAGTCCTGGCTGGCGCGGCTGATCCAGGTGGACACCTTGCGCGTCACCCTGGTGGCGGAGGAACGCCAGCGCGGCGTGGTCGGCTTCGCGCTGGCCGGCCCGGCCCGCCGCCCGCGCCGCGACGGCAGCGACTTCGACGGCGAGATCTATGCGCTCTACCTCAAGAAGGCCGCCCAGCGGCAGGGCATCGGAGCACGCCTGACCGCCGCCCAGGCTCGCGTCATGCTGGCGCGCGGGTTCACGTCGGCGGAAGTCTGGGCGCTCAGCACCAACGGCGGGGCGGCCCGCTTCTATCGGGCGATGGGCGCGGTTCCCATCGGGGAACGGCGCATCCGGATCGGCGGCGTCAATCTGAAGGAAAGCGGCTTCGGCTGGACCAGCCTGACCGCCCTCGCCCGGCACGAATTCCCCCGCCAAAGGTAGCCCTCCCAGCGATGACCACTGCCACGTCCGATCGGGTTCTGATCCTCGACTTCGGCTCCCAGGTGACTCAGCTGATCGCGCGCCGCGTGCGCGAAGGCGGGGTTTATGCTGAGATCCTGCCGTTCAATACGGACCCCGCGCGCATCGGCGGCTTCGGGGCGAAGGCGGTGATCCTGTCGGGCAGCCCGGCCTCCGTCACCGAAGAGGCGGCACCGAAGGTCCCGGAAGAGGTCTTCGACCTCGGCGTGCCGGTGCTCGGCATCTGCTACGGCCAGCAGGTGATGGTCTCCG
>CAYNIS010000510.1:0-2780 GCA_964397055.1 uncultured Rhodospirillaceae bacterium
AATCCCGAGCGGACTGAACCAGTCTGCGACGACGATTTGCGTTACGTTTCAACAGATTGCGCAAATCCCGAGCGGACTGAACCAGTCTGCGACGACGATTTGCGTTACGTTTCAACAGGTTGCGCAAATCCCGAGCAGACTGAAGCCTCTGCGACGAGGATTTGCGCTGCACGTCAACAGGTTGCGCACCCTCCAGCCGGACGGAACCGACCGGCTGCGGAACGCTCCGGCGAGTCGGCCCAGCGATTTGGCCCAGCCACTGTCACCGGCAGGTTCGCCGCCAGATCCTCGGCGGTGTCAGTAGATCGTGCCGAGGGGGGCCGGCTGGTCACCATGGCGCATGGTGCCGATCGTCTGCCGGGCCCCGCTTTCCAGGATCGTGCTGTCGACGCCGACGGTGACGAAGTGGAAGCCGATGTCGGTCATCAGCCGGGCGAAGCCGGTGGACGCCGTGTGAATGCCGGCACGGATGCCATAGTGCAGGGCCGCATCCAGGATGCCCTTCACGACATCGAACATCACGCCGTCCGTCCGATCGGGCATATGTCCCTGGCCAAGCGCCATGGCGAGGTCGCGGGTCCCGATATAGACCCCGTCGAGGCCGGGCACGTTCATGATCGCGTCCAGGTTCTCTACCGCCTCGGCGGTTTCGACCATCGCGAACGCAAGCACGGACCCGTCGGCGTTCTCGATGTAGTTCGGGCCGGAATAGAGCTGCGCCCTCAGCGGCCCGACCGAGCGGTGGCCAAGCGGCGGATAGCGGCAGGCCTGGACTAGGCGCGCGCATTCCTCGGCCGTATTGACCATCGGCACGATCACCCCCTGAGCCCCGGCGTCGAGCGCGCGCAT
This sequence comes from uncultured Rhodospirillaceae bacterium, assembly GCA_964397055.1. GTDB lineage: Bacteria > Pseudomonadota > Alphaproteobacteria > CAYNIS01 > CAYNIS01 > CAYNIS01. The sequence goes on from CAYNIS010000510.1 coordinate 850, forward strand.
GATGTGCGCGGGGTCGTTCCATGGCACCCGCACCAGCGGCGTGGTCTGGTTGCCCTGTATCGCCTGCAGCATGGCGAGCATGTCGCCGTAGCCGATCAGGCCGTGCTGCATGTCGATGGTCAGGCTGTCCCAGCCCTGCTGGGCCATCAGCTCGGCACAGAACGGGCTGGGAATGGTCAGCCAGCCATTGAAGGCGGTCTTGCTTTGGGCCCAACGGCTCCGCAACAGATTTTCGGACATGACGCGGTCTCTCCCGACGACGTGCGGTATCCGGGGTCGAGGCGCGCTGGATTACCACCGGGGCGCGATGCCGTCGACGCCAAACCCGCCGGCGGCAACGCTCCGGGGCCTATGGACGTTGCAGATAGGCCGCGTTGACGCAGTTGGTGAGGACGCCGTCGACGAGAAAGCGGCGCGCAACTTCCATCGCCTTGATGCGGGTGTCACGGATCGCCTCCGGCCCGGCGGAGGCGACATGCGGGGTGATCAGGATGCGACCGTCAAGTTCCGGCGCGCGCTCGCTCCAGGCGACGAGGAGGGGGTGATCGGGTTCCGGCGGTTCCTGTGGCAACACGTCCAGGGCAGCGGCCTGGATGCGGCGCTCCATCAGGGCCTCGTGCAGGGCGTCGAGGTCGACGACCGGCCCGCGGCTGGTGTTGACCAGCATCAGGTTCGGCTTGGCGAACGCGAGCGCGTCGCGGCCGATCATGCCCCGGGTGTCATCGGTCAGAGGCGTGTGGATGCTCAGGATGTCGACCGTCGACATCAGCTCCTCCAGGCTTCGAGCGCGCTCGAAGCCGAAGGAGAGCTCCGCACCGTTGGGCAGGTGGGGGTCATAGAACATGACCCGGGTGTCGAACGCCTTGAGCCTGAGAGCCACGGCGGTGCCGATGCGGCCGAGCCCGACGATGCCGACGGTGGCCCCCTTCAGCCGGCGGTTCGACGGCGCCGACATCATCGGGATGAAGAAGCCGACCGGGTCGTTGCGCAGGTGATGGTCGTACCATGGCACTCCGCGCACCAGCGACAGGACGAGTGTGACGGCGTGGTCGGCGACGTCGGTCGTGCCGTAGTCGGGCACGTTGGAGACGGCGATCCCGCGGCGGCCGCATTCCTCCAGGTCGATACCGTCGAAGCCGACGCCGGCGCGCACCACCAGCCGGCAGTCGACCAGACGCTCCAGCCAGTCGTCCGGCATCGCCTTCACCTTGTAGACGACGATCGCCCGGGCGCGTTTCAGGCTCTCGTCCGGTATCTCCTCGTCCCTGGGCCAGGGCTGCAGGTCGAGGGTGATCTCCGGCCCGGCCGCCGTCGTCTCGATCTCGGAAGAGTCGAAGCGGAAATCGGGCATCAGAACCTGGTGCATCGGGGCATTCCTCCATGTGCTGCGCTGGCCTTCGCGGCCGGGCTCTTCCACGGCCCGGTAGGTGTCCAGCGTAGACGCCTGTCGCGTTCGCTGTCCCGGCCAAATCCGCAGTCCCCTCCAGCATGGCTGTCGTCAACTTGTCAGCGCCCCGGGCTACGGTGTATTCCTTCCGCTCGGATCCGGGGCTCCGCCATCGGTCGATCCTGCCGCGCTGCGCCACCGCCAGAGGGGCGGGGGACGCCGACGCCCAGGCGGCTTGCGTCGAAAACCTCGGCATGGTCGATCGAACGGCCGCGCGGTAGGGGGGCACCCGCCGGCCATTCGCGAAGGGATGGAGGTCTTGACGAGATGACGGAACGGTCTTCCGCGCGGCGCCTCGCCGGTTTCCCCCGGCTCGCTGCCAGTGTCTCGGTTGTCGCCTTGCTCGCCGCGGCCTGCACGCCGGGCGGCACCGGATCGTTCCTGGCGTCCGGCCGGGGTGACCCGAACGATGCCTGTGGCGCGCAGAGTGCCGCGTTCGCCGGATCGGGCGAGTTCTTCGCACGCTCGATCGTGGAAGGCGCCT
>CAYNIS010000511.1:0-2780 GCA_964397055.1 uncultured Rhodospirillaceae bacterium
CGTTCCGGGTCCTCCTTCAGCGCCCGCTGGAAGCGCCGACCCAGCACCTCCCGCATCATCGCATAGTCGTCGCGGGTCGCGTCCGCCTGCTTGATGTTGAACTTCCGATAGGCGTTCTTGCGCAAGCCCTCCGGTCCGGCGACGATCATCGCCCCGACGGCCGCCTCCCCCTGACTGTGGGAGTTGTCGTAGACCTCGATCCGCTGCGGCCGGTCGCCGAGCGCGAAGACCTCCGCGACCCCGTCGAGCAGGCGGGTCTGACTGGCGCTCTCCGCCATGCGCTGGGCCAACGCGTCCTTGGCATTGGCGACCGCCTGGTCGATCAGGCGCCGCTTGTCGCCGCGCTGGGGGACCGCGAGTTCGACCTTCGATCCGGCGCGCAAGCTGAGCGCCTCGGCGACCAGCGCCTGGTCGGTGATCGCGTGGCTCATCAGGACCAGGCCCGGGGGCGGCTTGTTGTCGTAGAACTGGGCGACGAAGGCGCCGAGCACCTCCGGAATGTCGAGCGCCCGGTCGTGGCTCGGGAAATACGCGCGGTTGCCGTAGTTGCGGCCGGAGCGGAAGAAGAAGACCTGGATCGCGGTCTGCCCGCCCTCCTGGAAGGCCGCGATGGCATCGGCATCTTCCAGCCCCTCGACGTTGACGTCCTGGTGCTGCTGAATCTGGGTCAGGGCCCGGATACGGTCGCGGTAGCGTGCGGCCGTCTCGAACTCGAGCGCGTCGGAGGCCGCCTGCATCGCCGTCGCGAAGCGCGCCTGGACGTCCCGGCTGCGGCCGGTCAGAAAGGCGCGCGCCTCCTCCACCTGGGTCGCATAGTCCTCGGCCGAGACCCGGCCGACGCACGGGGCCGTGCACCGCTTGATCTGGTATTGCAGGCAGGGCCGGGTGCGGGTCTGGAACACGGTGTCGGAGCAGTTGCGCAACAGGAACGCGCGCTGCAGGGCCGTGATCGTGCGGTTGACCGCGCCGGCCGAGGCGAACGGCCCATAGTAGCCGCCGTCGCGGGCGCGGGCACCACGATGCTTGGTGATCTGCGGATAGCCGTGGTCGGCGGTGATCAGGATGTAGGGGAACGACTTGTCGTCGCGCAGCAGGATGTTGAAGCGCGGGCGGTGGCGCTTGATCAGGTTGGACTCGAGGAGCAGCGCCTCGACCTCGGTATGGGTCCGGGTGAACGCCATGTCGACGGTCTCTGCGACCATCCGCTGCAGTCGGAACGGCAGCTTTGCCACCTGCGTGTACTGGGTCACGCGCCGCTTCAGGTGGCGCGCCTTGCCGACATAGATCGGGTCGCCGTTGCGATCGATCATGCGATAGACGCCGGGCGCGCCGGGCAGGTGGCGCGCGTGGTCGCGGATCACGCCGATGCCCCGCGCGAGATCGACCGGCACCGGCTCGACCGGATCGGCAGGGTCGGCCCCGACAGGGGAGTCGACGACAGGGGAGTCGACGAAAGGATCTTCTGAATTAGCCCCTGACGGGGTGTTGACTTCACCGGTCATCTGGCGGGTCCCGGAGAGCGCGTCGGAAAAAGATTGGCAGCGCTTCGGACCGCATGACACGCCCGGATTCCAGGGGAATCCCTGGGCGATTAACCCTCATCCACGATTCCTGTGGATAAGGGTGTGGAGCGCTGGCCGAAAGGCACGCAAGACCCGCCCTAAACCGGGGGGTATAGCGACCTGCCCACGAAATAGGCATTTCCTCTACGTTATTGATGTTCATTGCTTTATGGGAATCGCGACATGCAAGGGGCGTTAACCTTCGCTTAAGGAATTGGGTGTCGGGGTTCCGGCCCGGGGTCAAGGCCCGATGTGCACAACTGACGGCAAGGAATGCCCTCTCTGCAATCAGGATGCTCTTGTAGCGAACAGGTCTTGCCACCGGAGCGGGCTACCCAAGATCGGGCCCGACCAGTGCGCCGCCGCCGTCGACAGCCAGGACCTGGCCGGTCATCGACGCCGTCTCCAGGGCGAAGCGGACGGCCGCGGCAATGTCCTCAGGCGGGGACGGCCGGGCAAGCGGCAGATGAGCGGCCATCCGGTTGAAGTGCTCGGCACTCTGGCGCGGGGCGGGCAGCACCACCCCGGGCGCGACACCGTTGACCCGAACCTGCGGGGCGAGAGCCAGCGCCAGGGACTGGGTCAGGCCGGCCAAAGCCACCTTCGAGACGGTATAGGACAGGAAGCCCGGCCCCGGCCGCATGGCCATCGTGTCCAGGAGATTGACGATGGCGCCCGCAAGCCCGTCGGGAAGCTGGCGAACGAAGGCCTGCGCCAGCAGCGCGGGCGCGAACAGGTTGGTATCGAGGTGCAGGTCCCAGCCGGCACGCGAGAGCGTCGCCAGGTCGTCCGGCTCGAAGCGGGAGGCATTGTTGACCAGCCCGGTCAGCGGCCCCAGCCGTTCAACCGCGCGGGGGATCAGGGTCCTGACCTCGCCCTCGACCTCCAGGTCCGCCTGAACCGCGGCCGCGATTCCGCCGTTGTCCGCCAGTTCGGCGACCAGTTGATCCGCCTGGGCGGCGGAGGTGTTGTAGTGCACCGCGACGGACCATCCGGCAGCGGCGAGGTCATGAGCGATCGCCCGACCGATGCGCCGCGCCGCCCCGGTCACCAGCACCGCCCCGCTTCGGCCGGCGGCCGGACCGGATGCAAGGGTCACGACAGCATGCCCTCCGCCGTCTCGACGATGCGCCGCAGGCGGGCATGGTCGGGATCGGACCGGGCGAGCACGCGCAGGCCGGTGATCAGGCTGATCAGCATCTGGGCGAGCGCCTGGGG
>CAYNIS010000512.1:0-2776 GCA_964397055.1 uncultured Rhodospirillaceae bacterium
GGGGTCGGCGCCCGGGACCTGCAGGAGTGCCTGCTGCACCAGCTCGCGGCACGGGGCAAGGAAGACTCCGAGGAGGCCCACGTCATCGCCCACCACTTCGAGGCGCTCAAGCAGCGGAAGTTCGGCGACATCGCCCGGGAGATGAAGATCACCCCGCGGCAGGTCCAGGAGATCGCCGCGCGGATCGGCGAGCTGGATCCGAAGCCCGGGGCTGATGCTCGGGCTGCTCGGCTACGGCGTCGCGATGGGAGTCCCGATCTACGAGAGCTTCGTCGAGGGCGCCAAGGACGGCTTCAACGTCGCCCTGCGCATCATTCCCTACCTGGTCGCGATCCTGGTCGCGATCGCAATGCTGCGCAATAGCGGGGCGATGGCGCTCGCGATCCAGCCGATCGGGCTCATCACCGGGCCGCTCGGGCTGCCGGCGGACGTGCTGCCGATGGCGATCCTGCGACCGTTATCCGGCTCCGGCGCCTACGGCCTGCTCGCCTCGATCCTGGGGGAGGGCGGGCCCGGCCCGGACTCCTACGCGGGCTACCTTGCCTCGACCCTGCAGGGATCGACGGAGACCACGTTCTACGTCCTTGCGGTCTATTTCGGCGCGGCCGGCATCCAGCGCATCCGTTACGCGCTGGCCGCCGGCCTTGCCGCGGACCTCGCCGGGATCGTCGCCGCCGTGATCGCCTGCAGCTACCTCTACGGCCACCTGGTCTGACGACGACGTCAGCCGGCCGAGGTCATGATCGAGAACACCGCCCCTTGCGGATCGGCGACGACGGCCATGCGGCCGATGCCCGGCACATCGAACGGTTCGGCGAGGACGGTCCCGCCGGCCGCCGGAACCTTGGCGACCGTGGCATCGCAATCGTCCACATCGACATCCATCATCCAGTGCGGCGGCATGCCCTGGAACTGGGGCCCCACCATCTTGAGGGCCCCGGCGTGATCCTCACCCGCCTTGGTGAAGATCATGTAGGTCTCATCCTCCGAACCGGGCATCGGCACGGTTCGGCTCTCCCACCCCAGAGCATTTTCCAGCCGGACGGAATCGGCCCGGCGGTTCGGAAAATGCTCAGACTAAATTGGTTGGCGCGCGTTCCGAACCGCGATGTGGGTCCACATCGCTGGAACACGCGCTAGGACCGCGGCATAGAACGGCGACGCCCGGTCCGGATCCGTGGTCGCCAGTTCATGCCAGATGAAGTCACCGTGTTTCGACATCGCTTCGCTCCCTCGCTTTTGCTGCTATGCGGAAAATCCTTGATTGGGGCCTGGAACCGCGCTGGTGCCGCTGGCCCAAATCGGGCATAACCCGCGACTGGTTAGCGAAGGACTACGGCCCCTCCGGAAAAAGCGCGGACCTTTCAACGACATGACCGTCATCGTCACCGGTGTCGCCGGCTTCATCGGCTTCCATGTGGCGACTGCCCTGCTCACGCGTGGCGATCGCGTAATCGGCATCGACAACCTGGACGACTACTACGACCCGTCGCTCAAGCGCGCGCGCCTTGCCGAGCTGGAGGAAGCCCAGGCGGCCGGGCGGTTCCGGCTGATCGAGGGCGACGTGATGGACGAAGCCGTGGTCGACGCGGCGATCGCCGATGCCCGCGAAGAGCCGCTGTCGATCATCCATCTGGCGGCAAGGCCGGGGGTGCGGAACTCCCTCAAGCAGCCGATCGCGACGATCGAGGCGAATGTCGTCGGGCAGACCGTGATCCTGGAGCATGCGCGCCGTCACCGCGACCTGCGCCACGTCGTCTACGCCTCCTCGTCCTCGGTCTATGGCAACGCCAACCCGGTGCCGTTCTCGCTCGACGATCCGATCGACCGGCCTGCCTCCCTCTATGCGGCAAGCAAGCGCGCGGCCGAGTTGATCACCGCCAGCTACTGCGAGCTTTACGGCATCCCGGCGACGGGCCTGCGCTACTTCTCGGTCTACGGACCCTGGGGCCGGCCGGACATGGCGCCCTACCTCTTCACCCGCGCGATCATCGGGGGAGAGCCGATCCGGGTCTTCAACCAGGGCCGCATGCGCCGGGACTTCACCTACATCGCCGACATCGTGGCCGGCACGCTCTCCGCCCTCGATCGCCCGCCGGAACCCGATGGCCACGGCCTGCGCCATCGGCTCTACAATCTCGGCACCAATCGCTCGGTCGAACTGATGGACTTCATCGGCACCATCGAACGTGCGGTCGGCCACCCGGCCCGCATGGTGATGGAGCCGATGCAGCTCGGCGACGTGGTCGAGACCTATGCCGACATCATGACGGCCGAGCGGGACCTCGGCTTCGCGCCGTCGACATCGATCGAGGACGGCGTGCCGCGCTTCGTCGACTGGTACAAGCGCTATCACAACGTCGCATGACCGCCTCGGAACCCGGCCCAGACTACGGCAAGCTCGGCCCCGGCCGCTTCGAACGCCCGCCGCGGCTGACCTATCTGGTGACCGAGGACTGGTACTTCTGCTCGCACCGGCTGCCGATGGCACGGGCCGCCCGCGATGCCGGGTTCGAAGTCACCGTGGCGACCCGTGTTGACCGGCATGCCGCCCAGATCCTGGCGGAAGGTTTCCGCCTGATCCCGCTGACCTGGCGCAGACGGTCGATCGACCCGATCTCCCTGGTCCGGCAAATCCTGGAACTCGTGCGGCTTTACCGACGCGACCGCCCCGACATCGTTCATCATGTGGCGATGAAGCCGGCGGCCCTCGGCGGGCTCGCCGCGCGCCTGGCGGGGATCCCGGCCCAGGTCAGTGCGGTTGCCGGGCTCGGCT
>CAYNIS010000513.1:0-2773 GCA_964397055.1 uncultured Rhodospirillaceae bacterium
GCCCGCAACCCGGCCTCGGCCTCCGCGTCGTCGAGGACGTCGCCGATCAACCAGCCGGAGCGGTTGAGGATCGTCCTGCCCTCCCAGTTGCCGCGCGGTGTCACGTCATAGGCGCGCTTGAAGGCGCCGGCGTCGGGGCCCAGAACCGCGTCGATCTCGGCCTCGGTCCAGACGTAGAAGCGGCCCTCCTCGCCCTCGCTGTCGGCATCCAGCGTCGACGCGAAGGCGGCGTCGCCGTTCTCGTTCGGGGCCGCCACCATCTCCCTCAGCAGCCAGTCGACGGTTTCCGCGACGCGCACCGGGTAGAGGCCCTGGCCATCGAGCGTCCGCGAGACCAGCGTCAGGAGCGAGACCAGCTGGGCATTGTCGTAGAGCATCTTCTCGAAATGCGGCACCAGCCACGCGTCATCTGTGGAGTAGCGGGCGAAGCCGCCGCCCAGGTGGTCGTAGATGCCGCCATGGCACATCTGGTTGAGCGTGTCGCGGACCGCCCGCCGAAACGGATCGAGCCCGGTGCGCAGCCAGGCGTGCCAGAACAGTTCGAACGCCGGCACATGCGGGAACTTCGGCGCGTCGCCGATGCCGCCGAAGAACGGGTCGACCTCCCGCACCAGCCGCTTGGCGACCCGGTCGATCACGCCGGTCGGGATGCGCCCGCCACGCTGGCTCTTCGCCAGCTGGCCGAGGCCCTGGGTAAGGGCCGCGGTGTTCTGTTCGATGTCCTTCGGCGCCGACTGGAAGCTGTGGGCGACGCCGCGCAGGACATCGACGAAGCCCGGCCGGCCCCAGCGTTCGGTCGGCGGGAAGTAGGTCCCGCCCCAGAACGGTTTGCCGTCGGGGGTGAGGAACATGGTCAGCGGCCAGCCGCCGGGCTGCTCCAGCATCGCGAGGGCCGCCTGATAGATCTGGTCGACGTCCGGACGCTCTTCCCGGTCGACCTTCACATTGACGAAGAGCTCGTTCATGACCGCCGCGATCGAGGGGTCCTCGAAGCTCTCGTGCGCCATCACGTGGCACCAGTGGCAGGCGGCATAGCCGACCGACAGCAGGATCGGCTTGTTGTCCTGCTGCGCCCGCTGAAAGGCGTCGGCACCCCAGGGCATCCAGTGGACCGGGTTGTCGGCGTGCTGCAGCAGGTAGGGGCTGGTCTCCTGCCCCAACAGGTTGCCGGTCATGGGCGCGGATTCCTCGGGCGGTCGGGTGGCAGGAGGCGGCCGGGGTCGCCATGTCTCAATCCTTCACGTGGCGCGAAATCGCCCGCCGCACCACCCTTTTCTTGTCCGGATCAAGAGTCCCGATGACCGACCCAGCCCTCGCCCGCCGCCAGCCCGACGACCCCGGCCCGTATTACGAGGCGCATGTCTTCTGTTGCACCAACGAGCGACCGGAGGGGCACAAGCGCGGGTCCTGCGGGGCCAAGGGCTCGCTGCCCTTGCGCAACTATCTGAAGGCGCGGCTGAAGGAACTGGGTCTGATCGATCGCCTGCGTGCCTCGACCTCCGGCTGTCTCGATCGCTGCGAGCTCGGCTGTGTCATGGTCATCTACCCGGAACAGGTCTGGTACACCTACCGCACGCAAGCGGATGTGGAGGAGATCCTCCAGACCCACCTGCTCGGCGGCGGGCGGGTCGCGCGCCTGATGCTGACCCCGGACCAGGAAGAGCTGACGCCCGCCCAGGCCGGTGACCGCGCCGCGTGACGCGCATTCGCCCACAGCCCTGCGATGGCTGACACCATCTACGCGCTGGCGAGCGGCGGCGGGCGCGTTGCGGTCGCGGTGATCCGTGTTTCCGGCCCGGCGGCCGGGCGGGCTCTGCAAGCCCTCGGCCGCTGCGTACTGCCGCCGCCGCGCCGCGCCGTCGTTCGCCGGCTGATCGACCCGGCATCCGGCGAGATGCTGGACGAGGCGCTGATCCTGTGGATGCCGGCCCCGGGCAGCTTCACCGGGGAGGATGTGGTCGAACTGCAGACCCATGGCGGCCGGGCGGTGGTCGGCGGCGTGCTCGACGCGCTCGGGGCGCTGCCGGGTCTGAGGCCGGCGGAACCCGGCGAGTTCTCGCGGCGCGCTTTCCTCAACGGCAGGCTCGACCTGACCGAGGCGGAGGCGATCGCCGACCTGGTCGCGGCGGAAACCGCGGCCCAGCAACGCCAGGCCCTGCGGCAGATGGCAGGGGCGCTCGGCGACCTCTACGAGCGCTGGCGCACGCGCCTGGTCCGGGTGCTGGCCCACATGGAAGCGGCGATCGACTTCGCCGACGAGGAGCTGCCGGAGGATCTGCAAACTGCGCCGCTGGCCGACGCGCGGGCGCTGGCCGGGCAGATTTCGGCACATCTCGATGACGGTCATCGGGGCGAGCGGATTCGCGATGGTATCGCTGTCGCCGTGATCGGGGCGCCCAATGCCGGCAAGTCGAGCCTGGTGAATGCGCTTGCCGCGCGCGACGTGGCGATCGTTTCCGACATCGCCGGCACCACGCGCGACGTGATCGAGGTTCACCTGGACCTCGGCGGCTATGCCGTGACCGTCGCCGATACCGCGGGCTTGCGATCCAGCGACGACGTGATCGAGCGGGAGGGGATCGGCCGGGCGACGCGCCGGGCGGCGGCGGCGGACCTGGTCCTCGCCCTGTTCGACAGCACCGCCGGCATCGATCGGGAAACGGCGGCCCTGGTCGACGACCGCGCGGTGGTGATCGCGTCGAAGGCCGACCTTTCCACGTGGCGCCACGGCGCCGTCGTCGGGCACCGGCCGCTGCCGGTTTCCGTCGAGACC
>CAYNIS010000514.1:0-2771 GCA_964397055.1 uncultured Rhodospirillaceae bacterium
GGTCTCCAGCGCATCGACCAGGGTGCGGCGCCACCAGCCGGCGAGATCGGCGGCCGCTGCCAGCATCGGGAAGCGATGCTTCAGGCCCGCACTGGCCGCAGTTGCGTCGGTCATCCGTCGCTTCCTTCCATGGCGGTCAACGTCTCCTCCCAGCCGGCCGGGCTCGGATCGTGATCGGCATCGCCGAGGGCGATGACCCGATAGGGTGCCGGCGAACCGGTCCCGGCCGGCGCATCGGCCGCCGTCCCGGCGACCAGCACGAGCGCCCGCCGCGCGACCACCGGCGTGCGGTCGCCACCACCGGTCACGGCATGAACGGTCAAGACGCGGCCCAGACGTGCGGCCCGCTCCTCCTCCCCGCCGACCAGATCGGGAGGCAACGGCAGGGCGAGCGTCGGCAGATCCCGATCCAGGCGGATGGCGTCCGCGCGCAGGCGCAGAAGCTGGTCGAGGCCGCCGCGCTCGACATTCGGCAGCGCGGCCAGGACCGGCCCGGCAGCCGCCGCGACATCGACCGTCGCGGTGCCGTTGACCACGGTGACCAGCGGGGCGAGACGCCGGAAGACGGGGCCGGTGATGCCGGGGATGCCGGCAAGCTCGGCGACGTCGGCGAAGTCGCGGTTGCCGGGCAGCCGGTCGAGGCCGAGCCGGACGTAGTCGTCGGCCTCCGCGCCGGACAGGCGACGGTCGTCATCGGCATCGCGCCAGTCCAGGATGCGGTCGGCCAGCCGGTCGGCACGCGCGAGATCGTCCCCGACCACATGGCGCAGAAGGGCGCGGATGACCGGGTCCGGCGCGTCGTTGAGGTCGACCTTCCCGGCCTCGTCCCGAACGGTCACCGCCACCGGGATGCCGGCCACCTGGAAACGGGCGGCCGGTGCGACAGCCGCGCGGTCGATGTCCCCGAGGGCGCGGGCCAGGACGACATGGATGGCGCCGTCGGCGGCATGGCGGGCGGCCAGGAGATCGGTCGTGTTGCGCGCGACCATCAGGTCCGTGCGCGCGATCCCGGACAGGGTCACGGCGACCAGCGCCATCAGCGTCGTTGCCCACAGAACGAGGACCAACGCCATGCCGCGCTGGCGTCGCAGTCGCGACGGAAGGGTGCCGGTCCGGTTCATGCGCATGGCAGCAGCGCCCGTTCCGCCGCGGGCTCGGTCAGGCAGCCGGCAGGCCCGAGGCTGCGGATCGGCAGCAGCAGTTCCGGCAGCAGGCGCCCGGCCGGGCCGCCGTCGACGACCGGGCCGAAGCGCACGGCCAGCGGCAGATGACCGGCCGGCTCCCAGCGTTCCTGCCAGATGGCGGCCTCGTCCCTCTCAGGCGCGCCGTAATAGGCGAAGCGCAGGGGAAAGGTGCCGCTCGAGCGCAGCACCAGGACCGGCTCGACACCATCGATGACGTCATCGCCGGGGACAGCACCGCGCCAGGGCAGGCGGCGGTAACGCAGGACCTCGCCCGCCTCGTCTCCGGACCCGACCTCGACGACATCGATGACGATCAGGGCCAGTTCGGGTGCTGTCGGCCAGGGCGGGGTGACCGCCGTGAACATCAGCCGGTCCGGCGTCCCGGCGAGGACGAAGACATCAGGGGCGGCCTCGACGAAGCTGCCTTCGGCCGGCACCAGGACCGGGTGCAGGCGGTCGATATGGCCCTGGAGCACGCGCGCGGCCGCCATCCGGTCCTCCGACGCGATCTGGAGCGCCTGGCCGCGCATCTGGGCGTTGGCGCCGAAGCGCAGCGCGCCGTAAACCAGCGTGGTGACCAGAAGCAGAAGCGTGATCGCAACCACGACCTCGATCAGCGTCGTGCCGCGCTGCCGGGCGAGGTGCTTCGTCCGCGCGCCGCTCATCGCTTCGGCCCCGGGCGAATGGTGGTGAGTTCCGCCCCGCCATGCGGGCCGGAGGCGATGACGGTCGCGCGAAAGAGGGCCACCGGCAGGTCGAGGATTTCGCCCGGGTCGAGATCGGACGGGCGGTAGGGCTCGATCGTCATCTCCCAGCGGATGCCGTCGGCGGTCTCGCCGGAGCGCTCACCGGCCTCGACGGGGTGGACGCTGCCAAGTTCGGCAAGGCGGGCATCCGCCACCAGGGCCGCACGGGCAACGCCATCGGCCCGGCCGAGGGCACGGGTCGACCCGCCGAGCGTGGTCAGGGTCGCCGCCAGGACCGCCCCCAGGATGGCGACCGCGACCACCACCTCCAGGAGGGAAAACCCCGCCTCCCCGTCACGCACCCGCGCCATCGCCTATGCCCCGCGATCGACGGTGATGCGGCCGGTCAGCCAGTTGATGCGGACATGGCGGGTCTGGGCGCCGACCCGGACGGTCACGACGCCGCCGGAGGCTGACCCGTCGGGGAAGAAACGGAACGCCGCCCGGCTGTCGCTCAAGACTTCGGCCGCGGAGGTGTCGACCGTCACCTCGGTGCCCTGGGGCAAGCCCGCATCCAGCTCCGTCGGCGGCTCGGCGTCGGCGGATTGTGCCGCGAGACCGGGCCCGGCGACATCGATCAGGGCGAGCCACGGCGCGCGATGGGCAAGGGCCGCCGTGCGCGCCTCTGCCAGGGTGCGCGCGACCGCACCCGCCGCGGCGTCGGCCCGGGCGCGGTCCATGCCGCTGCCGACCGCCGACGGGATGAGGGCGGCGACGAGGCCGATCAGCGCCAGCACGACAACCAGTTCGACCAGGCTGAAGCCGGCCGATGCCCGCCGTCGGAGCCCTGGCTGCGCGCGATCAGGCATTCGGCCCGGCCGCCTGCGGCGGCGCGCATCAT
>CAYNIS010000515.1:0-256 GCA_964397055.1 uncultured Rhodospirillaceae bacterium
TGCCGATCTAGCGGCCGCCGATCTGACGGGCGCTGCCGTCTACGACGCCGATTTCACCAACGCGGACCTTACCGGCGCGATCCTCTCCGGCATCCACTTCAACGGGCGCCGGGGCCGCAGCGTGGGCTTTCGCGCGGCCAATCTCACCCGCGCCACCTTCACCGGGCCGCCCCGCTACAGTCGGCGCCACGCCCCCGTCTCCTTCCTCGCCGGTGCTGATTTCTCCGGCGCCGCTCTCTCGGGGGCCGCTCTCTCC
>CAYNIS010000515.1:266-2764 GCA_964397055.1 uncultured Rhodospirillaceae bacterium
CACCGAGCGGATCACCCAGCTCGAGGGCGCGAGCGCCGACGGCTCGGGGGCCGATCTCTCCCGGGTGGTCCTGACCGGTGCGGATTTCTCCCGTGCCAACCTCTCCGGTACCGATTTCGGCGGCCGAGAGCGCGGGCTCGTCCAAAGCCAGCTGGATCAGGCCTGCGCCAGCCCGACGACACCGCCGGTGAACCTGCCGGCGGACGCGCGGACCGGGCTGCCGCTGGTCTGGCGCGGCCATCGCTGTGGCTGGTTCGACTAACGGCCGCCCGCCATGGCCAAACCGGCGGCCGTTTGGCAGTATCCCAACCATGACCGAGACGTCCGAAGCATCCCGCACAGAAACGCCGGTCGACCTCGTCCGTCAGGTCAACCTGACCCCGCCGGAGGGGGCGAAGGACGTGCTCCTCCACTCCTGCTGCGCGCCCTGTGCCGGCGAACTGATGGAACAGGTGCTGGCCAACGACCTCGGCCTTACCGTGTTCTTCTACAACCCCAACATTCATCCGCGGCGCGAGTACCTGATCCGCAAGGAAGAGAACATCCGCTTCGCAGAGAAGCTGGGGGTGCCGTTCGTCGACGGCGACTACGACGTCCAGCGCTGGTTCCGTCTGGCCAAGGGCATGGAACGGGAACCGGAACGCGGCATCCGCTGCACCATGTGCTTCGACATGCGTTTCGACGTGACCGCCGCCTATGCCGCCGATAACGGCTTCAGCGTCATCACCAGCTCGCTCGGCCTGTCGCGCTGGAAGAACATGGCGCAGATCAACGCCGCCGGAACGGCCGCGGCTTCCCGCCACCCCGGGGTGACCTACTGGACCTACAACTGGCGCAAGCAGGGCGGTGCCAACCGCATGTACCAGATCGCCAAGCGGGAGGGCTTCTACGCCCAACAGTATTGCGGCTGCATCTATAGCTTGCGCGACACCAACGCGTGGCGGGTCGGGAACGGCCGGCCGGAGATCGAGATCGGCGATACCTGGTACCGGGACGAGGCCGAGCGGACGTCGCGTTAGGTTAGTCCACCGGCCCGGCAGCGTGTTCGGCCCGGATCGCCCCGGCGGTTTGGGAAAAGTTCCCGTCGGCGATCGCTGAGCGCAGGCGTGCCATCAACCTCTGGTAGTGGAACAGGTTGTGCAGGGTCAGCAGCATCGGCCCCAGCATCTCCCCGCAACGGAAAAGATGGTGCAGATAGGCCCGGCTGTAGTTCCGGCAGACCGGGCACGGACATGCGGCGTCGAGTGGCCGGTCATCATCCTGGAAGCGGGCATTGCGAAGATTGAGGGTGCCGCCGGTGACGAAGGCCTTGGCCGTGCGCCCCGATCGGGTGGGCAGCACGCAGTCGAACATGTCGATGCCGCGTTCGACCGCCCCGACGATGTCGAGCGGCAGGCCGACCCCCATCAGGTAGCGCGGCCGGTCGACCGGCAGATGCGGCACCGTCGCCGCGAGCGCGGCGAACATGGCGTCCCGCCCCTCGCCGACCGCGAGCCCGCCGACCGCGTAGCCGTCGAACCCGATCTCGACCAGCGCCTCGGCACTTTCCCGGCGGAGATCGGCGTAGACGCCGCCCTGGTTGATGCCGAACTGCAGCCGCCCGGGCCGATGATCGAACGCCGCCCGTGAACGCGCAGCCCAGCGCATCGACAGCTCCATCGACCGCGCCGCCTCTTCATGGGTCGCCGGGAACGGCGTGCACTCGTCGAAGGCCATGGTGATGTCAGCGCCAAGAAGCGCCTGGATCTCGGTCGCGCGTTCCGGTGTCAGAAGATGGCGAGAACCGTCGACATGGCTGCGGAAGGTCACTCCCTCCTCGGTCATCTGCCTCAGACCCGCCAGCGACATCACCTGAAAGCCGCCGCTGTCGGTCAGGATCGGCCCAGGCCAGTTCATGAAGCGATGAAGCCCGCCCAGCCGGGCGACCCGTTCCGCTCCCGGCCGCTGCATCAGGTGATAGGTGTTGGCAAGGATGATCTCGGCCCCGGTCGAACGCACCTGGTCCGGGGTCAGCCCCTTGACGGTCGCCGCCGTGCCGACGGTCATGAAGGCCGGCGTTTCGACGGCGCCATGGGCGAAGTCCAGCAGGCCCCGGCGCGCCGCACCGTCGGTCGCGAGGACCTTGAACGGGCGGTCGGTCACGGTTCCGGCTCCAGGAGCGAGGCATCGCCGTAGGAATAGAAGCGGTAGCCCGCCGCGATCGCCGCGTCGTAGAGCGCCTTCGCCCGCTCGGCGCCGATGAAGGCGGCAACCAGGAGGATCAGGGTCGAGCGCGGCAGGTGGAAGTTGGTGATCAGCATGTCGGCCGCCCGGAAGTCGAAGCCCGGGCGAATGTAAAGGTCGGTGTTGCCGCTGAACGCCTCGACCCGCCCGGTGGCGCGCGCGGCGCTTTCGATCAGGCGCAGGCTGGTGGTGCCGACCGCGACGACCCGCCCGCCGCCGGCCTTCGTGCGGTTGATCCGGTCGGCGGTCGCCGTATCGATCCGGCCCCATTCCGC
>CAYNIS010000516.1:0-2747 GCA_964397055.1 uncultured Rhodospirillaceae bacterium
CGATCTTGTCGGCGAAGAAATCCGGCGGCAGGCCAAGCCCGTGTGCCGACAGCGTCATGATCCGGGCAGCCAGGCGGCTCATCTCCCGGTAGTAGGCCACGACCGCCGCGCGGAAACCGTCACGCCCGGGCGGCCACAGGTTGGGCAGGAAATAGGGCGCGCCCTCAGCACCGGTATAGTACGGCTCGTCCGGCACCTCGACCGGGCCGATATGGTAGAACTCCTTGAGGTCCGGCGGCTTCGACCCGGCATGGGCCCCGGTCAGGGATTCGCCGCCGATCCGGCGCAGCCCGCGCGGCGTCCCCGGTACCGGGTGCACGGTGGCGGCCTTTTCGGCGTCGGAGAGGTCGAAGAACGCCAGCGCCTGCGCGCGCAGGTCGTCGATCACCTGTTGCGGCACGCCGTGCCCGCCGATGCGATAGAACCCGACCGTTTCGCACGCCTCGGCAATGGCGCGCCCTGCCGCGCCCGCGGAAACTGCATCCACTAGTGCCGGCGCCATGTCGATGGTCGGTATCACCGTCATCGGACCATCCTCCTGTTCCGCTCGACAGTCGGGCAGCAAGAACCATTCCAGCCCCAAAGGCAGGCCAAGCTGATCATCTTGCGGGCAAGTGGCCTCGGCCTTCTGGCTCGCCTGCCACGCGATCAGCCACATTGCCTGTTTGCGATGCAGCGTTCGGATCCAGACGCCCGGTTCCTGCGGCGCAGCCGTGGCACATGCCTTGCAGCCGGGAGGCCCGGCGGAGGGGCGACCGCCGCCGCTTGCGTGCACGACACCGGACCGGGAAGCGGGCCGGCAGCTTTGGAGGACCTCGAAGGATGAAGCGTCGCGACTTCCTGAAGTCGGTTTCGGGTGTGACCCTGGGATCGATCACCGCCGCGACGGTGCCGTACAAGCCGGCCGCCGCCCAGGGCAGGGACGAGACCCTGCTGTTCGTCCGCGAGGTCGGGCACAACAACCTCGACCTGCATCCGCCGGGACCGAATCGCCCGGCCTACGGGCACAGCTGGAACACCTACGACCGGGTCCTCAGCTACGGCTCGACCACGGTCGACGGCGAGCCGTCCTACGACTTCGCCAACGTCACCCCGGAGCTTGCCAAGAGCTTTGAGGAGGACGGCATGGACGTCATCATGCGCCTGCATGAGGACGCGACCTTCCACGACGGCGCGCCGGTGACGGCGGAGGACGTACGCTACTCGTTCGAGCGGGCGCTCGCCGTCGGCGGCTTCCCGACCTTCCAGATGAAGGCGGGGTCGATCGAGGATCCGTCCCAGTTCACCGTGATGGATGACCACACCCTCAAGTTCACCCGGCTGCGTGGCGACCCGCTGACCATCCCGAACATGGCGGTGCCGATCCCGCAGATCTACAACTCGAAGTTGGTGAAGGCGAACTCTACCTCTAACGACCCCTGGGGGCTGGAGTGGACCAAGACCAACATGGCCGGCGGCGGGGCCTACCGCATGGCGCGCTGGGCGCCGGGCGAGCAGACCCTTTATGAGCGCTTCAATGACTGGAAGTCCGGCCCGCTGCCGCCGATGGAACGGGTGATCCTGCGCGAGGTCGCGTCCGCCTCCCAACGGCGTGCGCTGCTGGAAGCCGGCGACATCGACATGTCGTTCGACCTGCCGCCGAAGGACTTCGCGGAACTGGCCGAGGACCCGCGCTTCACCGTGGTCGGCGTCCTGATCGAGAATTCCTACTTCTACCTCTCGATGGATACCCGCAAGGCGCCCTACAACGACGTCAAGGTGCGCCAGGCGCTGGCCTGGGCAATGCCCTATGACGCCATCTACGAGAACGCCTTCTTCAAGCGCGGCAAGCCGCTCTACGGCGCTGCCTCGCAGACCGTCGCGTCGGCCGAATGGCCGCAGCCGAGCTACTACAACACCGACCTCCAGAAGGCGAAGGAACTGCTCACCGCTGCCGGCTACCCGGACGGGTTCGAGGCGACGCTGTCGATCGACATCGGCACCGGCACGGTGAGCGAGCCGACCGCGGTCCTGATCCAGGAAAGCTTCGCCCAGATCGGCGTGCGCGTGACCATCGACAAGAAGCCGTCGTCGGCCTTCCGCGGTGCCATGGTCGAGCGGTCGATGGACATGCACATCAACAATTTCGGCGGCTGGCTGAACTACCCGCACTACTTCTTCCGCTGGACCCACCACTCCTCGCTGCCGCTGTTCAACACCTCCTCCTACCAGAACCCGAAGATCGACGAGCTGGTCGACAAGGCGTCGTACGGGCCGGCCGCCGACGTCTATGACAGCGCGGTCAAGGAGCTGTTCCAGATCTCCTTCGACGAGGTTCCCAACATCCCGTTCATCCAGTCCTTCCTGGACGTCGCGATGCTGCCGAACGTCAAGGGCTACCAGTACTGGTTCCACCGTCAGCTCGACTTCCGCACGATTTCCAAAGCTTGAGGTTGCCTGAAGCCTTGCGGGCGGCGCGGGACTTCCGCGCCGCCCCTGGCTTGGTTTCTCGTGTCCTTGGGAGAGACGATCCATGCTGGCCCTGATCGCGCGGCGTTCGCTCGCCGCGGTCCCCAGCCTGATCGGCGTGATCGTCATCACCTTCCTGCTGACCCGGGTGGTGCCCGGCGACCCCGCCGCCTATTTCGCCGGCCTCGCGGCCACGGCTGGCCGCGCCCTCGAGGTGTGGGGGAACAACCGGCGTGCGGCGGCGCTCGAGGCCCGGGCCGAGGCGATCCTGCGCGAGCGCTTCCCCGCGATCGGCCGGG
>CAYNIS010000517.1:0-2744 GCA_964397055.1 uncultured Rhodospirillaceae bacterium
GGAAGATCAACCAGCCCTCGACGAGGTAGGAGGGCGGCCAGCGGAGCATGGTGGCGAGGCACCAGAGCGCGGTCACCGGGGCGGCCAGGGGCACGCGCAGGAGCGTCATCAGGCCGAGCGTCAGGCCGATGACGGCGGCGGCCGCGAACAGGGCGGCGGCGAGCGGTGTCGCGAGGGCACCCTCCAGCACCGGCGGCTGGCCGGCATAGGCGGCGAGGGTCCCGGCAAGCAGCGCATCCGGTGCGGCGAGGGCGAAGGCGACCATCGCTCCCATGCGGGCCTGCTCTATCGCGTCTTCGCGGTTGGCATAGGCGGCGTGCCTCGCACCACCGGCGGCGGCCGGCGGTCGGTCTTCCTCAGTCGATGTCATGAAGCGGAGCTACCAGTCTCTTCAGCGGAAGGTGCTGACGATCCGATCGACGTCGGCGGCGTCAGGCTCGCGCGGATAGCGCCTCATCAGGAGCCAGCCGCGCAAGCCATTGATCGACGCGAAGGCGACCAGGATACGCACCACCACCGCCCGGCCGGGCGTGGCCATGAAGCCACCGGCGACTTCCAGGAGCGCCCAGAGGGCGGCGATCGGCACCGCCCACCAGTTGCCGCGATACACCAGCACGGCCAGGCCGCCGGCCACTGCCAGCAACAGCCCGTAGGCCCCCACGATGATGCCGAAGGCAACGGGATCGTTGTGGATTTCGGGGGCTCGCGCCTCTCCGGTCGAGACGAACATCACCAGGATGGCGAGGTAGCTGAGCGCGGTCATCGCGGCGCTTATGACGGCGAGCTTCGCCGCCTCCTCCGCACTTCGCCGGTCGTCGATGGTCGGCCACAGCCAGACGCGCAGCCAGCCATCCCGGGGCTGTTCCCGGGCACCGGCCGGATCGCCTTCCCGGGACTTGCGCGACATGTCGATCATGGCGGGCTTGCCGTCGGTGCGCGCCGATTACAAGCGGGCGTGGTGGCCGGCCCTGCGGCGCGGGCATTCAGTCGCCCCCGCCTTCGCACCGGTACCGCCGCTGCCGTCGTCGAGCCCCAGCGCCCCGGCGTAGAACGCCGGCTGCTTGGCATAGGTCGCCGACCCCTTGCGGAACGGCTTCGCCGGGTTCGCCTCCGGATCGCGGATCATCCCCTCATCGACCTCGATCCCGTCGATCGGGTGCTTCAAGAGCGCGTTCGCCACCCGGTCGATCACGCATTGGGCACGTGCCGACGGCATCTTGGTCATGAAGCCGGCCGCCATCCCCCACTGGTAGGGCGGCGGTTCGGAGATGATGCGGCCGTTCTCCTGAACCTGGTTCAGGTACTGGTCGGCGGTCGGGTCGAAGCGCTTGGACGGGTCGCCCAGCTTTGCCAGCCAGTGATGGGTCTCGTCCTCGCCCGCTCGCGGCAGGCCCTGGGCCTGGCGCTCACGTGCCGCCGCCCGGTCATAGGCCCAGTTGTCGCGATAGGGCGAGGCCTTGCCGCCGATCATGTGCCATAGCGCCTCCGCCCCGACCGAACAGTGCCCGGCGGTCGGATTGCGCTCGACATAGCCCGGGTCGTCCGCGGCGTACTTCGCGGACAGGAGATCGGCGGAATAGACCGTCTTCATCACCTCCATCAGGTTCTCGACCGCCTCCTCGTTGCGCCAGTCGACCTGGACCGCGACCTTGGAACCGGTATCGAAAACCTCTTCGGGTGTCTGGGGCTGGGGCATCGCACGCGCACTCCTCTTCACGATCGGAGTGTGCCAGGGCGACGTTGACCGGCGCTTAACGCCGCAATTGGCGGATCAGATGCGCCGGCCGGCCTCCTGCCAGTACTCGTCGCGCAGGCGTCGCTTGAAGATCTTGCCGCTGTCCTCGCGCGGCAGATCGGCGCGCAGATCGACCCGCTTGGGCACCTTGTAGCCGGCGATCCGTTCCCGGAGCCAGGCGCGGATCTGATCGGGCGAGACGTCAGCACCCGGCATCGGCGTCACGACCGCGATGACGCTCTCCCCGAACTCGGCATCGGGGATGCCGAAGACGGCACAGTCGGCGATCTCCGGCATGGTGATCAGGACACTTTCGATCTCCGCCGGGTAGATGTTGACCCCGCCGGAGATGACCATGTCCTTCTTGCGGTCGCACAAGTAGAGGTAGCCTTCCTCGTCGACATAGCCGACGTCACCGGAGGTCACCAGGCCGCCGACGTCGATCTCGCGCCGCTTGTCCTCTGAGTTCTGATAGGTGAAGTCGGGCAGGAAGTGGACGCGATTGTAGATCTCGCCGGGTACCCCGACCGGGCAATCCTGGCCGTTCTCGTCCAGGATGCGCATGGACGCGCCCTCGATCAGGCGGCCGACGGTGCCCGGGTGGGCCAGCCACTCCTCCGCCGTGCAGAAGATCGCCGCCGAACTCTCGGTCGATCCGTAGAACTCGTTGATGACCGGCCCCCACCAGTCGATCATCGCGCGCTTCACGTCCGGGGGACAGGGCGCGGCGGCGTGGATGACGAACTCGATCGAGGACACGTCGTACTTGTTGCGCACGTCCTCGGGCAGTTTGAGCAGGCGCACGAACATGGTCGGCACGAGATAGAGGTGGGTGATCCTGTAGCGCTCGATATCGGCCAGGAGCTTTTCCGGGTCGAAGCGCGGGTGCAGCACGATCAGGCCGTTGAAGCGGGCCACCGCCAGCGCGTAGCCGTTCGGGGCCGAGTGATAGAGGGGTCCCGCCATGATCGCGCGGCAGCCCTCGCGCAGGCCCATGACCAGGGTGCGG
>CAYNIS010000518.1:0-2740 GCA_964397055.1 uncultured Rhodospirillaceae bacterium
GGCCCATCGGCCGCAAACCGATCGCCCCAGGGGCCGGCGAAATTGACGCCAATCCGCGGGCACGGTCCGCCCGCCTGCGCGTTGCCGAGCGGACCACCGCCGCGGCCTGGCCCGATCCGTCGTCGCCCGATCCTTCGTCGCCCCATCCGGGAGTTGCCTCATGATCCGCATCGTCGTCGCCGCCGGCATCGGCCTTGCCGCCGCCGGGGCAGCTCAGGTCTACACGGCCGCCGCCGAAGTCCGGGCGATCGCCGCGGAGGAACGCCGGATCGAGCGGGCCATCGTCGCCGAGCGCGAGCGCATCCGGGTCCTGGAGGCCGAATGGGCCTATCTCAACCGGCCGGACCGGATCGAGGCACTGGCAGTCGCCCTGACGGATCTGGTGCCGCCGAAGGCGGAGCGCCTGGTCGCCGCCCCGCGGCTCACCCGCTATCTCGAAGCGCGCCTGACCGGGCCGGCGCCATCGGCGGATCCGCAAAGCCCGACCCGGCAGCCCGCGGCCCAGCCGGTGCCGCAGGTCCTGGCGCGTGCCCGGATGGCAAGCCAACCGGCGGCACCGGTCCTGTCGCTCAGCCAACAGGCCGAAGATCGCACAGGTGAACCGGATCGCTTCGCCGCCGTTCTTGCTTCCCTGAGGACCAGCCGGTGACCCGACGCAGGCCCCGCGACCCCAACCAGCTCGACCTGTTCGCGCAGAACCGTCGCACGCGTGCGACCGCCGAGCCGCTCCGTCTGGCGGAGCTTGCCGATCAGGCGCATGCCGGCACCGGCCGGCCCAGGCTGCACCCGGTCACCCAGGCGCGCGGGCGCCTGACCGTCGTCGCCCTCGCCTTCGCCCTTGCCTGGGCCGTGGTCGCCGGCCGACTGGTCCAGCTCGCCCACACCGACCCGGCGGAGATCGCCCGAGCCGGCTCGACCCGCGCGGTCGCCGAGCAGGCCCGTGCGGACATCGTCGACCGCAACGGCCAACTGCTCGCCACCTCCCTGCCGGCGCTGTCGGCGACCGCCAATCCGCTGCGCATCGCTGATGCGCGCGGCACGGCCGAGGCGATCGCGACCATCCTGCCGACGGTCGACGTCGATCGGCTCGCCCGCCAGCTCGACCGGCGCAGCCACTTCGCTTGGGTCGCCCGGGCGCTGACGCCGGATCAGGCCGACGCGCTGAATCGGCTGGGCCTGCCCGGCATCGAATTCCGGCGCGAGCTGCGCCGCGTCTATCCGGCCGGGGCCACCCTCGCCCATTCGGTCGGCTTCACGGATGTCGACGGCACCGGGCTTTCCGGCATCGAGCAGGCGATGGATGAGCGGCTGCGCGGCGATGACGGCTCTCTCACCCTCACCATCGACCTCGGCGTTCAGCACGTGGTGCGCCAGGAACTCGACCGGGCGATCACCGACTTCGACGGGATCGGCGGCACGGCCGTCGTGATGGACGTCACCAATGGGGAGATCGTCGCCCTCGCCTCCCTGCCGGACTTCGACCCGCACAGCCCGGCCGAGGCCGACGTCGAGGCACGCTTCAACCGCGCCAGCCTCGGCGTCTACGAGATGGGCTCGACCTTCAAGGTCCTGAATACGGCCCTGGCGCTGGAAACCGGCACGGTCGGCCTGACCGACCTCGTCGATGCCACCCGCCCGATCCCGATCGGCCGCTTCCGCATCCGCGACTTCCGACCGAAGAACCGGTGGTTGTCGGTGCCGGAGGTCCTGATCCACTCGTCCAACATCGGTTCGGCCCGGATGGCGATGGAGGTCGGCGGCGACGTCCAGCGCGCCTTCCTGGAGAAGCTCGGCATGGGCGCGCCGAGCCCGATCGAGCTGCCGGAACGGGGCCAGCCGCTGCTGCCCGATCCATGGCGCCCGGCCAACACCATGACCGTGTCCTACGGCCACGGCATCGCGGTCAGTCCGCTCAACCTCGTGTCCGCCGTCGCCGCCGTCGTCAATGGCGGCACCCTCTATCCGCCGCGTCTGGTGATGGCGGCGGACGGCCGGGCCGCTGAAGGTCGGCGCGTCCTCAGCCGGGAAACGTCGGACACCATGCGCAAGCTGATGTGGCTGACCGTCCAGACCGGCACCGGCGGCAAGTCCAACGTCCCCGGCTATGTCGTGGGCGGCAAGACCGGCACAGCCGACAAGTCGTCGAACGGACGGGTCTATTCCGATGACGCGCGCATCGCGTCCTTCATCGCCGCGTTCCCGATGACGGCACCCCGCTACGTCGTCTTCGTCATGGTCGACGAACCGAAGCCGAACGAGACCAGCCACGGCTACGCCACCGGAGGCTGGGTCGCGGCCCCCGCGGTCGGGCGGATCATCGCGCGGATCGGCCCGATGCTGGGGATCGAGGCGATCGACGAGAGCGCACCGGAGATCATCGAGGCGATGGCGATCCCGCCGTTCCGCACCGATCCGGACCGTGCCACCCGCGGCATCGCCGGGCGCCATCAGGGAGGGGCCAGCCTTGCGTCTTTCCGACCTTATCCGCAGCGCTGACGTTCCGGTCACCGTTGCCGGCCCCGCCGATCCGACGATCGCGGGGCTGACAGCGGACAGCCGTGCGGCGGGTGCCGGTTTTCTGTTCGCCGCCCTTCCAGGGACCAAGCACGACGGCCGGGCCTTCATCCCGGCCGCGCTTGCTTCCGGGGCCGTGGCGATCCTGGCGCCGGAGGGGACGGAACTGCCGGGCGGCCCCGATGCAGTCCCCGGCAAAGATAACCTCCTTGCCGAGAAGCTCGGA
>CAYNIS010000519.1:0-2696 GCA_964397055.1 uncultured Rhodospirillaceae bacterium
CATCTCGTAGTAGAGGTCGTTGCCCTCGCGGGTGCGCTCGCCGACCCCGGCGAACACCGACACGCCACCGTGCGCCTTGGCGACGTTGTTGATCAGCTCCTGGATCAGCACGGTCTTGCCGACGCCGGCACCGCCGAACAGGCCGATCTTGCCGCCACGCGCGTAGGGGGCGAGGAGGTCGACGACCTTGATCCCGGTGACCAGCACCTGGGCTTCCGTCGACTGCTCGGCGAAGGTCGGGGCCGACCGGTGGATCGGGAACTGGCGCTCGCTCTCGACCGGGCCGCGTTCGTCGATCGGCTCGCCGATGACATTCATGATCCGCCCGAGGGTGGCCGGGCCGACCGGCACGGTGATCGGCGCGCCCTGATCCTCGACCTCCGCCCCGCGCACGAGGCCTTCGGTCGAGTCCATGGCAACGGTGCGCACCGTCGATTCGCCGAGGTGCTGGGCAACCTCCAGGACCAGCTTGCGGCCCTGGTTGTCGCAGGTGAGTGCGTTCATGATCGGCGGCAGGTCGCCGTCGAATTGCACGTCGACCACCGCACCCAGCACCTGCGTGATCCTGCCGACGACGTTCTTGGCCATGGGTTAGCTCCCCTCGGGAATACTCTGGTTAGACTGGTTGGCGATGCGGTTCGGCCGTCAGACGGCCTCGGCACCGGAGATGATTTCGATCAGTTCCTTCGTGATCGCCGCCTGGCGCGCACGGTTGTAGTTCAAGGTCAGCTTGTTGATCATGTCGCCGGCGTTGCGGGTGGCGTTGTCCATCGCGGTCATCCGCGCGGCCTGCTCGCCCGCCCCGCTGTCCAAAAGCGCGCGGTAGATCTGGATTGCCAGGTTGAACGGCAGCAGCTCTTCCAGGATCTGCTGTTCGTCCGGCTCGAACTCGTAGACACCGATGCGGGCCGCCTCTTCCGCGGCGGCGGCTTCGTCCTGTTCCTCCTCGACGAAGGCGTCGAGCGAGAACGGGATCAGCTGGGTCGCCGTCGGAACCTGGCTGATCACCGACTTGAAGCGGTTGTAGAGGACCGTGCAGACGTCGAATTCGCTCTGCTCGAACAGGCTGAGCACGATTTCCGAGATGTTGGCGGCGTCGTCGAACGACAGCCGCGGCCGGCCAATGCCCTCGATCGCCTCGACGAAGCGGTTCTGATGGTCCCGGCGCAGGAGGTCGCGGCTTTTGCGGCCGACGATCAAGAGCTTGACCTGTTTGCCGGCGTCGACGAGCTGGTTGATCTGGCGCCGCGCTTCGCGCGCGAGGGCGGAGTTGAAGCCGCCGCACAGGCCGCGGTCGGAGGTCATGATGATGAGGAGATGCACCTCGTCCTTGCCGGTGCCGGTCAGCAGCTTCGGACTTTCCGGGCCGACCACGGTGTTGCCGGCGAGGCGGGCCAGCATGCGTCCCATGCGGTCGGCATAGGGCTGGCCGGCCTCCGCCTGTTCCTGCGCGCGACGCAGCTTCGACGCCGCCACCATCTTCATGGCCGAGGTGATCTTGCGCGTCGAGCGGACGCTGCCGATGCGGTTACGGAGTTCCTTGAGGCTGGGCATCGTTGGCGGGCCTTAGGGTGTGCGTTTCATCTGGCGCGTCTGCCGGGCGCTGCCGCCGTGACTGGCGTCATACTCGTCGGCAGCGGACTTGTATTCCGGGGCCGGGTCGGCGCCGTCCTCGCTCAAATGGTAGTAGAAGTTGACCGAGTTCGGTTCGTTTGTCCCGGCACTGAAGTTCATCTTGTGGTGGTCTTCGGAATTCAGCCAGTTGCCGACCGCCTGTTCCAGCGGATCCTGGGTGAAGTTCGCGAACGGTGCTGCGAAGACCACGTTGTTGACGCCACTTTGGACAGCAATCCCCCAGGAAGGCGGGGCGCTCCGGTCGTCGACGCCGACCTGCTCCACCGAAACGTTGGTACCGTCGGTGAACCACGTCCCATGTCTGCCGCGGATCGCCTTGATCACGCCCGTCCCCCGGATGAGGTTTCGTTGGCCCTGACCCGCCGGTTCAGACGAACACCTTGACGAAGTGATCGAGGAACTCCGTCAGCTTCTTGTCGGTCTCGTCCGTGATTTCCCGCGCGGTGCGGATGCTCTCCAGGATGTCCGGGTGCTTGTCGTGGATTTCCTGGAGGAGCTTCTTCTCGAAGTGGCCGACCTGCCGAACGGTGAGGCTGTCGAGATAGCCCTTCACGCCGGAGAAGATGACGATCACCTGCTCTTCGGTCGACAGGGGGCTGTACTGCGGCTGCTTCAGAAGCTCGGTCAGGCGCGCGCCGCGGTTCAGAAGCCGCTGGGTCGACGCGTCGAGGTCGGAGGCGAACTGGGAGAACGCTTCCATCTCGCGGAACTGGGCGAGTTCCAGCTTGATCGACCCGGCGACCTTCTTCATCGCCTTGATCTGGGCGGCGGAGCCGACACGGCTGACCGAGATGCCGACGTTGATCGCCGGCCGGATGCCGCGATAGAACAGGCCGGTTTCCAGGAAGATCTGGCCGTCGGTGATCGAAATCACGTTGGTCGGGATGTAGGCCGACACGTCACCGGCCTGGGTTTCGATGACCGGCAGGGCAGTCAGCGAGCCAGCACCGTTGTCGTCGTTCAGCTTCGCCGCCCGCTCGAGCAGGCGCGAGTGCAGGTAGAAGACATCGCCCGGGAACGCCTCACGCCCCGGCGGACGGCGCAGCAGCAGCGACATCTGG
>CAYNIS010000520.1:0-2695 GCA_964397055.1 uncultured Rhodospirillaceae bacterium
CGCAGCGCCTGACCGGTTCCGTGGCGGTTCGTCCGACGTGATGACCGGCTTCGAGCCCCTGGTCGCCCGGCGCTATCTGGGCGCACGCCGGCAGGAACGGGCGATGTCGCTGATCGCGATGATGTCGCTGGCCGGGATCATGCTGGGCGTGGCGACCCTCATCGTCGTCTTGTCGGTCATGAACGGCTTTCGCGCGGAACTGGTGCGTCGCATCGTCGGCCTCGAAAGCGACTTGCGGATCACGGCCGTCGCTGCCGCGGGGGAACAGGTCCTCCTCGCCGGTGGACTGGAAGAGCCGATCGCGGCGGTTCTCGGCGACCGCGGGACGATGCGCTTCCCGGTGATCGAGGGACAGGCCCTGGTCTCCGGCCGCGGCCATGCCGGCGGTGCCGTGGTCCGCGGCATGCGGTCGCTCGACCTCGCCCGGAAGCCGGTCCTGGCCACCGGCATCGGCCTCGGCGGGGTTGCCGAGCTTTCCGGCGACCGGACACTCGCCGGCGCTTCGCTGCTAGGGTCCTTCGGCGCCCGGCCGGGGGACCGTCTGAGCCTGACGGTGGTCACGCTTCCCGACGAGACCGGCCAGCCCGGTATCGAAAAACGCACGTTGACCGTTGTCGGCAGCTTCCGGGTCGGCATGCACGAATTCGACGGCGGCTATCTTTTCGTGCCGCTGGAAACGGCCGATCGCCTGTTCCCGCCGGGAAGCCGCACGGTGTCGCTCGAAGTCTTCGCGGATGGCCTGGAGACGGCCGAAGCCGTTCGGCTTGCGGCCGCCCTTGGCGAGGAGCTTGGCCCGGGTTACGTGGTCGAAACTTGGCGGGATCGCCGCCGGTCGCTTGCGGTCGCGCTCGATGTCGAGCGCACCGCGATGTTCTTCGTCATGACGCTGATCGTCCTGGTCGCCGCCTTCAACATCATCTCCTCCCTGGTCATGCTGGTGAAGGAGAAGGCGCGGGAGATCGCGATCCTGCGGACCATGGGGGCAACTCAAGGGTCGGTCGCGCGCATCTTCCTGATGGCGGGGGCCGGGGTCGGGGTCTCGGGCACGGCACTCGGGGTCGCCCTCGGCACCGGGATTGCCGCCTACCTGCCCGCCCTCCAGGCGCTCCTCGCCGCCCTCGACAGCCGCAGTGGGCTGGTCTGGTTCCTGACGAGGATGCCGGTCGACCTGCAGCCGGGGGACGTCGTCGCCGTGTCGATCCTGGCCTTCTCGATCGCGGTTTTTGCCACGGTCTATCCCGCCTGGCGTGCCGCGGCCCTCGATCCGGTCGAAGCGCTGCGCTACGAATGACGCCATGATCGTCGATGTCGCATGGCGCTATCTCGGTGCTCGCCGGAGCGAGGGCTTCGTGTCCGTCATTGCCGGCTTTTCCCTGTTCGGGATCGCGCTCGGCGTCGGCACGCTGATCGTCGTCATGGCGATCATGAACGGCTTCCGCGCCGATCTGGTCGGGCGTCTCCTCGGCCTCAACGGACACGTCACGGTCGCCGCCCGCGACGGGCAGGGCGTCGACCTTGCGACCGGTATCCTCGCCCACCTGGAAAACGTCCGCGGTGTCGATTCCGCAACACCGGTGGTCGAGGCCTTCGGCCTCGCCGCCGCGGCAGGCCGGTCGACGGGCATCAGCTTTCGCGGCATGCGCCCCGTCGACATCGCCGCCCAGCCGATCCTGGCCGATGCCATCCTGGAAGGGTCGGCGGAGGCGCTCGTCGGCAAGACCGCGATCATCGGAACCCGGCTGGCCGAGCGCCTGGGCATCGGCATCGGCGACAGCCTGACCGTGGTCAGCCCGCGCGGGCGGGTCACGCCGTTCGGCCGCGTGCCGCGCCGGGTCGAGGTCAGCGTGGTCGGCGTGTTCGAACTCGGCCTCCACGAGCAGGATGGCGCTTTGGTGTTCCTGCCGCTCGATCTCGCCCAGATCCTGCTCAGCCTCGGCAACCGGGCGAATGCCGTCACCCTGCTCACCGCGGACGCCGACCAGGCACGCGCGATTGCCGTCCGCGTCCTCGGCACGCTCGACCCGAACACCTACGCGGTCAGGGACTGGCGCCAGCAGCAGTCCGGTTTCCTCGCCACCCTCGACATCCAGCAGAACGTCCTTTTCCTCATCCTCGGGCTGATGATCGTGGTGGCCGCCTTCAACATCGTCGCCGGCATCATCATGCTGGTTCACGACAAGCGCCGGGCGATCGCGATCCTGCGCACGATGGGTGCCAGCCGGACCCAGGTGATGGGCGTTTTCCTGCTGTGCGGTAGCTTGATCGGCATTATCGGAACCGGCGTCGGGGTTGCCGGCGGGGTCGCCTTCGCCAGCAACATCGAGGCGATCCGCCAGGGCATCGAGGGCCTGACCGGCGTCAACCTGTTCAATCCGCAGGTCTATTTCCTGAGCCACCTGCCGGCCCGCGTCACGGCCGACGCCGTCATCGGAACCGCGGCGATGGCGATCGGCCTGTCGGTCGTCGCCACCCTTTACCCGGCTTGGCGGGCGGCCCGGCTGGAACCGGTCGAGTTGCTTCGTGACTGACCCGACCCAGCCCACCGCGGCACCGGCAGCCCTGTCGCTGGATGCGGTCGAGCGGCGCTTCGTCCAGGGCGAACGGACGCTGGAGGTGTTGCGCGGGGTCAGCTTGAGGGTCGATCCGGGGGAGGTCGTGGCGCTGATCGGGCCGTCCGGTGCCGGCAAGTCGACCC
>CAYNIS010000521.1:0-2667 GCA_964397055.1 uncultured Rhodospirillaceae bacterium
GTGGAGCGCGGTCGCACCGGTCGCCTTGGCGGCGTCGATCATGGCCGCCCCGTTCAGATAGGCCTGCACCCCGCGCCCCGGCAACTCGACCGTCTCGTCCGCCTTGCGCGTGTGCAGGCTGGCGGCATCGTCCGCCGGGTGCACCGCAACCGTCGGCAGGCCCAGTTCGGCGGCCGCCCGGAAGATGCGGGTGGCGATCTCGCCGCGATTGGCGACCAGAAGCTTGCCGGTGATCATGGTACGACCCCTCCCATAGAGCTTTTTCCAGCCAGACTGCATCAGCCTGGCGGTGCGGAAAAAGCTCAAACTATTGAATCGACGCGCAAATCGTCGTCGCGGACTGATTCAGTCCGCTCGGGATTTGCGCTGGCGCGATTCTCCTTGGCTGGTTCCCTCAGCGCCGTTCGCCCGGCGTTGTCGACGAAGCCCACAAGACCAAAGCGGCCAGACGACCGCCAGGGGCAGCGCCGGTCGGCTGTGCTATGACAGTCCCTGGACGGCAGGAGGTAACGCGCGCGATGAGCGCCCCGGATAGCGACGAGACCGCGAAACGCGGGTCGACCTTCGGACGGCTGCTGCGCTTCTGGCGCACCGCCTTCCGGGAGAGCCAGGAGGCCCTCGCCCTCGACCTCGCCAGTTCGACGCGCCATATCAGCCGCCTGGAAAACGGCCTGGTCCAGCCGTCGAAAGCCATGGTCGCCAAGATCTCCGGCCATTTCGGGCTGGGCGAGCGCGATCACAACCAGCTGATGTTCGCCGCCGGCTATGCCGCCGATGTCGAGCCGACGGACTTCTGGGGATCGGACCTGCGCTGGTTGCGCAAGTCGATGGCCCAGGTGATCGGGGCGTTCGAGCCGAACCCCGCCGTCCTGTGCGGGGCGGAAGCCCGGTTCCTGATGTTCAATCGGGCGTGGCTCGGCCTGATGCGCGAACGTATGCCGGCAGACCGGCCGCTCACGACCCTGGTCTACTACGACCACCTGTTCTCATCGTCCGGAGCATCTGGCGTGCTCAAGGGCTGGCCGGACATCCAGGCCGGCATCCTGATGTCCCTGCAGCAGGAAGCGATCCTGCGCGAGGATGACAGCATCCAGTGTATCGTCGACCATCTGACCGCGACCTACGAGACGCCCGTCGATTGGGCGCAACGGGCGGTCGGGGTCGAGCCGATGGTCAGCTATCCGGCGGTGATCGAAGTGGCGAAGCGGCCGGTGCGGTTCACCAGCGTCAACATGGTGGTGAGCCAGCGCGGGCCGACCACCTATGCCTCGGAACCGCGGCTGAAGATCATCCTGCTGCTGCCGCCGGATACGGGTTTCGATCCGGCATCGCTGATCGACCCGGGGCTGGACCACCCGCTCTTGCACCTGCACTACCTCGCCGGTCAGTCGAGCGCCCAGCCTGTCATGTGAAGGCGGGCCATCTGGCGCAGCCGCTCGTTCTTCGGGTTGCCCCGGTCCCACTGGTCGAACACGTCATAGAGCCGGTTGCGCCGGCCGAGGACGTCGTCGGCGAGCTTCACGATATGGCGGTTCGGAACCGCGATCGGTCGGATGCCGAGGACGAGGTCGAGCGCTTCCTCCTCCGAACCGGGTCCCAGCCGGTCGGCGAGGATGGTGAGCGCCGTTGCCGTCGACCGCGAGATGCCGGCATAGCAGTGGATGAAGATCGGCACGTCGGTCAGGCCGCGGGCGAAATCGAGGATGCGTTCGACATCGCCGTGATCGGCCATGCGCATGCCCGGGACCGGCTGGTCGATGTCGTGGACGGCGATGACGAGATGGTCGTCCTGGGGCATGCGCGGTACGTGTTCCGGCTCGATGATCGAGATCACCGCCTCGAACTCGGCGCCATGCATCAGCGCATCCTGGAGCGAGCCGACGACGAGGCTGTCCTTGTGGGCGAGATCGGTCTCAGATGCGCTCACGGTGCTGATCCCTCCAGCCCTTGCGCCGCCGACAGCGGTTTGGGCCGACAGCGGTTTGGGCCGACAGCGGTTTGGGCCAACAGCGCTATGGTAGCGTGCAAGCTCTTGAATTCCAGGGCGTTCGCGGACGCTAGCGCAAATCCCGAGCGGACTTCATCAGTCCGCGACGACGATTTGCGCTAGGTTAGCGCCCGCCGGGGGGCATGAACAGGCAGGTGCTCCACGGTCAGTTCAGCGTTTCGATCAGGCGGAGCACGAGGCGCGCGCGCGGCACGATCGAGGAATAGTAGAGGTGCTCCTCCAGCGTATGGGCCTTCGCCCCGTCGACGCCGAGGCCGTCGAGGGTCGGCACGCCGAGCGCGGCGGTGAAGTTGCCGTCGGAACCGCCGCCGGTCTGCACCACGTCCTGAAGCTCATAGCCGATTTCCGCGGCCAGCGCCTTGGCATGGTCGAACAGTGCCGCGATGCCGGCGTCCTTGACGTAGGGCGGGCGGTTCATGCCGCCGGTGACCACGACCTCGGTATCCGCCTCGACCGGGGTCAGGGCCAGCATCTTCGGCACCATTTCCGCCGCCGATTCCGGTGTTGCGACGCGCATGTCGACCTCGATCGTGCATTCCTCCGGCACGACGTTGATCGCGGTCCCGCCCTTGATCAGACCGACATTGGTGGTGACCCCGGCGTCGTAGTCGGTCATCCGCTCGATCGCCAGGATCTGGTGGGCCATCTCGCGGATCGCA
>CAYNIS010000522.1:0-2663 GCA_964397055.1 uncultured Rhodospirillaceae bacterium
CCCCTGACCCGAGGGCGGCGTCCCCCTGGTCCGGGCCCCCCCTGGTCCCGGTGCTCCCGCCTGCCTAAGTAAGGCATCGCACAGAAACGACGTGCTATGATGATCCTTCAAGGGGAAGGCCGGCCGGGGATGTCGGCCCTTGCGAGAGTTGGGCTGATGGAGATGGATACACGGCAGGCGAAATTCCGGATCGGGCAGGTGGTCCGTCATCGCATCTACCCGTTTCGCGGGGTGATCTTCGACGTCGACCCGGAGTTTTCCAATACCGAGGAATGGTGGCTGTCGATCCCCGAATCCGTCCGGCCCCGCAAGGACCAGCCCTTCTATCACCTGTTCGCGGAAAACGACCGGTCGACCTATATCGCCTATGTGTCGGAGCAGAACCTGCTGGAAGACGAATCGGGCGGGCCGGTCAACCATCCCCAGATCTCCCAGGTGCTGACCAACGGCAAGGATGGTCGCTACCACCTGCGCGAGCAATTCACGCACTAGCCAAAACTTTCTCTTGCTCGGCCTGGATGATCGGCTAGAGTGTCGGCCTGTGTCTGGCATGCAGGTTGCCGAGCGAGACGTTTTTGCAGCTCTAGGTGGTAGAATGGGTGATTTTGTCGAAACCGGCCGCGGCGGGGTCGAGGCCTGGGAGTGCGACGCGATGGGGCACATGAACGTGCGCCACTACGTCGCCCGGGCGGAGGCCGGGCTGATCAGGCTCGGGCAGGTGATCGGTGTCGACCCCGGCTCCCGGCGGGCCCGGTCCGTCGGCCTCGTCCCGCGGGAGACCCACATCCGCTTCCTCGCCGAACAGCGCGCGGGCGCTCCGGTCCTGATGCTGACGGGGGTTGTCTCCGTCTCGGACACGCGCCTGACCGTCTATCAGGAACTGCGCTCGGTCGAGGACGGGACGATCTCCGCCACCTTCCTGAGCGAGGTCGAACTGGTCGACCTCAACCAGCGCCGGCCGCTGCCCCTGCCGGAGGGGGTTGCCGCCGCCGTCGACCCCCTGGTGGTTGACGTCCCCGCGCATGGCCGCCCGCGCGGCCTCGCCATGGACCCGCCGCGGCCGACCCCGACCCTTGCCGAGGCCGAACAGCTCGGCATGTTCCCGGTCTATCGCGGGCCGGTTAGCGCCACCTCTGTCGACGGCTGGGGGCGGATGACCGGCCCTGGCTTCATCGGCTGCATTTCCGACGGCATGTCGGTCGCGATCACTCTCGCGCGCGGATCGGTGCGCGAACCGGGGCTCGGCGGGGCCGCCCTCGAATACCGCCTGGCCTTCCGGGCGGCACCGCAAGAGTCGGACCTCCTGGTCCTGATGAGCGGGTTGCGCGGCTATGGCGGCAAGGCCGTGACCTGGGTCCACTGGCTGTTCGACGAGGTCACCGGTGCCTGCGTGATGACGGCCGAGAATGTCGGCATCGCCATGGACCTCAACGCGCGGCGTGCGATCGACATCCCGCCGTCGATGCGGGAACGCTACGCGCGCATCACCATCCCGGGCCTGACCCTGTAGCGCGCGACCCGGGCCTCAGCCGGCAAGGAGATCGGCGATGGCGAGGGCGTAGATCTCGGCAAGCTGGCCGAGTTCGGCAAGGTCGACATACTCGTCAGGGCCGCCCAGGCCATATGGGGTCGGGCCGATCACGGCGGTCGGCATCCCCGCCGCGCGGAACAGCCGGCTGTCCGATCCGCCGACCCGCATGTTGGCGACCACCGGGCCGCCCAGAACCTCTCGGGCCGCCGCCACCGTCCTCGCCACCACCGGGTGATCGGGCGGTGTCCAACTCGGCGCGTAGCGGCAGGTGATCTTGTAGGTAACGCCGTCGATGGGGTTGAGGGCCGCGGCGATGCCCGCCTCCATGCCCGCCAGCGATATCCCGAATGGCAGGCGGATATCGACACCGGCCTTCGCCCGGTCGGGAACCAGGTTGGCGGTGATGCCGCCCCCGATCGCGCCGATGTTGACGGTGACCCGGCCGAGCGTCGCGGCCTCCCCATCGCCCCCGAAGGCTTCGGAAACCGGCTTGGCCGCGTCGATGGTGCGCGTGACCTCCTCCGGCGCGGGCACCGGCATCCCTTCGAGCGACTTCAGCGCGCCAAGGGCCGCCATCAGCCGCTCGATCGCGTTGGTGCCCCGGTGCGTGTGGGCGCCATGGGCCGGCTTGCCGGTCGCCTCCAGGTCCAGCCAGACCATGCCCTTTTCGCCGCAGCGCACCACCTGGGGCGATCCGACATCGGCGATCAGCACCGCATCCCCGCGGACCAGCGGATCGGTCTCGATCAGGTGCTGGGTGCCGCGAACGCCCATGACTTCCTCGTCGCCGGCGAGGGCCAGGACCACGTCCCCTTGCCAGGAGCGGTCCAGCCTGGCGAGCGCCTCCACAACCAGCATCAGCACCGCGATGCCGCCCTTCATGTCGGCAGCGCCGCGCCCGTGGACCCGGCCGTCGCCAACCTCCCCGCTCAAGGGGGGCCTGCTCCACCCGGCCGGGTCGCCGATCGGTCCGAAGATCTCGCCTTCCGGGGACTGGGTGAAGTCCTCCTCGAAGACGGGTTCACGCAGGCCGATGAAGCCGATGGAGGCGATGCTGCCAGCCCCGCCCTCTGTCTCACGGTACATGTAGAATTCGAGCCCGACGTTCCACGTCCCCGCCGGCAATCGCAAC
>CAYNIS010000523.1:0-2654 GCA_964397055.1 uncultured Rhodospirillaceae bacterium
GGTGGTGCGGGCCGGCCCAGATGTAGATGAAGATCAGCGCCCAGAAGTGGATGATCGACAGCCGGTAGGAATAGACCGGCCGGTCGGCGCGCTTCGGCACGAAGTAGTACATCATGCCGAGGAAGCCGGCGGTCAGGAAGAAGCCGACCGCGTTGTGGCCGTACCACCACTGGATCAGGGCGTCCTGGACGCCGGCGAAGGCGCTGTAGCTCTTGGTGCCGAAGATCGAAACCGGGATCGCGATGTTGTTGCCCAGGTGCAGCATCGCAATGGTCACGATGAACGCCAGATAAAACCAGTTGGCGACGTAGATGTGCGGTTCTTCGCGTTTCAGGATCGTGCCGGCGAAGACGATCAGATAGGTGACCCAGACGATGGTCAGCCAAAGGTCGACGTACCATTCGGGCTCCGCATACTCGCGCGACTGGCTGACGCCGAGCACGTAGCCCAAGGCCGCCATAACGATGAACAGCTGGTAGCCCCAGAACACGAACATCGCGAGGTGCGGGCCGCCGAACAGCGGCGCCCGGCAGGTCCGCTGGACGACATAGAGGGACGTCGCGAACAACGCGGACCCGCCGAAGGCGAAGATCGCGGCCGAGGTATGGACAGGGCGCAGCCGGCCGAACGTCGTCCATTCGAGGCCGAGATTGAGCGCCGGAAAGGCAAGCTGGAAGGCGATGAAGGTCCCGGCACTGAAGGCGATCACCCCCCAGAACACCGACGCCAGCGCGAAGTAGCGCACGGCCTGATCGTGATAGCGCGGCACGGCGCGCGCCCGCGAGCCGCTCATCGCAGCCCCCTCGCTGACCGCTCCCGTCGCTGCAGCGCCCACTGCCGCTGTCGCCATGGTCGACCCCATCGTCATCGAATTTCGAAAGCGGGAACCGGGCAGCCCCCGCCAAAGCATGGTGAAAAGAACGCGACGCCCATAAACGGATGGTTAACGCGCTGACGAACGGGGTAACAGATCGCCCTCCTGCCGACATTGACCTGGATCAATCCCAACCGCGGAAGAGGCCGCTATGGTGCGGAAACCCCGGGGGTTTCGCCGGCAATCGGGACCGGACCCCAGGGACGACACGACGCACGGATGAGACGTTGGGGCGCACATGAAAACCCGGCCGGCCGACCCGGCGGCCCGGAGTTCTTAACCATAAGTTAGGAACGCGGGCCGCTTCCTGGCGTCCGGGGTCCCAGGCACCCGACAGAAGCGCAGACCGTTAAGCAACAGAGGGTTCGATGAGCACCACGCCCGTTGCCGCCACCCAAGGCCCCGTCATTCGCGAAGTCGACATCGAACGCCCCTGGCTGTGGCTGGAAGCGGGGTGGAGCGATTTCCGCCGCACCCCGCGGGTGTCGATGATCTATGGCGGCATCTTCGCAGGCATCGGCATCTTCCTCGCCCTGATGCTGCTGGCGCTAGAGGCGTTCGCCTTCATCCTGCCGATCTGTGCGGCCTTCCTGCTCGGCGGGCCGATCCTGGCGGTCGGCCTCTACGAGATTTCGCGCCGCCAGCAGCAGGGGCTAGAGATCGATTTCCGCGCGTCGCTCGCCGGCTTCTCGCAGAACCCGACGCAGCTGGCGCTGATGGGCGTGTTCCTGATGCTGTTCGCGCTGGCGTGGTTCAACGTCGCCCGCAACATCTTCGCGATCTTCTTCTCCGGCCGGCCGCCGGCCGCGGACATGGACCTCCTGTTCAACGTCATCCTGACGGTTCAGAGCCTTCCCTTCCTGATCATCGGCACGGCAACGGGCGCCGTCCTGGCAGCCCTTGTGTTCACGCTCTCGGTCGTGTCGATCCCGCTCCTGATGGAACACAAGGTCGACGTCATCACGGCGATCCAGACCAGCTACAAGGCGGTTCAGCAGAACCGCAACACGATGATCCTGTGGGCCGCCCTGATCGCCTTCTTCACGGCGTTCGGCATCGTCCTCTTCTTCCTCGGCCTCGTCGTGATCATGCCGGTGATCGGCCACGCCTCCTGGCATGCCTACAAGGACCTGGTCGACTGGCCGGAGGGCACGATGGCCCCGGTCGACCTGGAACCGGTCAAACCCGACGAGCATGTCGACGTGTCGATGGAGCCGCTGCCGCCGCTGCCGCTCGCGGTCCGGCTGCGCCTGTCCGTCGCCTTCGGCATCCTCGGCGTCTACGGCCTGTTCGCGGCGGCCAACGCGCGCGACGCGGTCTTCTACTGGGGTGGCATCTTCCTGTTCATCTTCGCGGTCATCCACATCTTCGGCACCGTCCACCGTCTGACCGACGACGCGGGGA
The DNA here is from genome assembly GCA_964397055.1 of uncultured Rhodospirillaceae bacterium. Lineage (GTDB taxonomy): Bacteria > Pseudomonadota > Alphaproteobacteria > CAYNIS01 > CAYNIS01 > CAYNIS01. The sequence continues at coordinate 2,279 of CAYNIS010000523.1, forward strand.
AGGCCGAAGGCTGATCCTCGCGCACCCGCCCCGGCCGACAGGCTGACCGTCAGGCTGGCTCTCAGGACGGGGCTCCCCTGACGCCGGTTGGGGTGGCATCGGTCCCGACCGGCGTGTTACCCCGTTCGGCGATGATCAAGACGGACGACTTGACGGCGGCGGCAGCGGAAGCCGCCCGGGCGATGGCCGGCTGCCTCGCCGCCCATCACGACCCGGCCACCCTGCTGGCCGGCCGGGATGACTATCCGCACGCCCTCTGGCAGGCGACTGCCGACGCCGGCCTCGCCGGTCTTCCGCAGGGACCGGGGGGCTATCCGGCCCGGATCGCCGCCGCCCGGGTCATTGCCCAGGTCACCGGCTGCCAGGGCTTCGCGTC
>CAYNIS010000524.1:0-2652 GCA_964397055.1 uncultured Rhodospirillaceae bacterium
CCTCTCGCCGCCGCCCCTCTCGCCACCGCCGCCGGCGATGATCGCGCCAGAGCCCGCCGATCAGCCGGTCGTGACCGCACCGGCCGACCCAGCGCCGACCGGACATGCGTCAAACGGGAATGCGGAAAACGGGCATGCGGCGACCGATGTGGTGGCCGCTGGTCCGGCACCCTTGCGACCCGCCGGCAATGGCATCCACCTGCTGACACCGCCGACAGCACAGCCCCTGCCGGCCGGACCCCTGCCGGCCGCCCCGACGTCACAGCCGGTCGTCAGCGTGGTGACGGACCCGCCGCGCCCTTCGTCGCCCGCCGCCGCGGACCCGGTGGCACCCATTCCAGCCTCCACGATTGCATCGGCGGCAGCGATCGGGGCCCTGTCGGTGCCCCGGCGCAGCGACTTGATGCCGATCCCGGAACCGAGACCGGCACCACCGATCAGCCGACGCTTCGTGATCGTGCTCGACCCCGGGCATGGCGGCATCGACCCCGGTGCCATCTCCGCCGACGGCATGCATGAAAAGGACATCACGCTGGCGGTCGGCCGCGAGTTGAAGCGCCAGCTGGAGGCGACCGGCCGTTACCGGGTGGTCATGACCAGAACCACCGATGTCTTCATCCGCTTGCGCGACCGGGTCGCGCGGGCCCGCGCGGCCGGGGCGGACCTCTTCTTGTCGCTGCACGCGGACTCGATCGACCGCGACGGGGTCCGGGGGGCTTCCGTCTACACCCTGTCGGAGACCGCGTCCGACGCCGAGGCCGAACGGCTGGCAGCGCGCGAGAACCGCGCGGATCTGATCGCCGGCGTCAATCTCGAACAGGAACAGGACGAGGTCGCGAACATCCTGATCGACCTCGCCATGCGGGAAACCAAGAACCAGTCGCTGACGCTTGCCCAGCGTGTCGTCGATGCGTTCGGGTCGAAGCGCATCCGGCTCCTCACCAACCCGCGGCGTTCGGCGGGCTTCGCCGTGCTCAAGGCACCGGATGTGCCGTCCGTCCTGATCGAGATGGGCTATCTGTCGAGCCCGTCGGAATCGAAGCTGCTGATGACCGAGGAGCATCAGGCCCGCCTCGCCGCCGCGCTCGTTCGCGGCATCAGCGACTATGTAGAGTGGGCGGACATTCTGCACCGGTCGTGACCGGATCGGCTGGCCGCCGCGCCACAACCGCTTGGACAATTCGCGGCAAGGGCGAACGCGGCCATTTTTCGACCGCGTTTCAGGTCGGAACTTGCGCTACTGTCGCACGGCGGAAAACGATCCCGCGTGCCCCGACCAAGCGACAAGGTCGGCGCGTTTGAACGGCGGGACAGAGGCGAGGACAGGGTCTTGGTGGCATTGATGAAGATGCTGAGGCTCGCGGGCGCCGGCGTCATGGTGGCGCTCGACGGCCTGGGCTCCATGTTCGCGACGATTTTCGTCGGCACCTGGATCGTCGGGGCGGCCGGCGCCATCGGCGTGCTCATGGCCTTGCAGTATTACTCGCGCGATCTCCCCGAATTCGCCGCCCTCGCCGACTACGAGCCGCCGGTGACCACCCGGGTTCACGCGGCCGACGGACAGTTGCTCGCCGAATTCGCCGAGGAGAACCGGATCTTCGTGCCGATCGAGGCGATGCCGCGGCGCGTGATCCAGGCGTTCCTGGCGGCCGAGGACAAGAACTTCTTCGTCCACAACGGGATCGACCCGGAATCGATCGTCGGTGCGGCGGTTCGCAATGCCCGGAACATCGCCGCCGGCAACGATCGGCGCCTCCAGGGGGCGTCGACGATCACCCAGCAGGTCGCCAAGAACATGCTGCTCACCTCTGAGCGGCGGATCGAGCGCAAGATCCGGGAGGCGCTGCTCTCCATGCGGATCGAACGCGCCCTGCCGAAGGCGCGCATCCTCGAACTCTATCTGAACGAGATCTACCTCGGCAACCGGTCCTTCGGCGTCGCTTCCGCCGCCCTCAACTACTTCAACAAGGCGCTCGACGAACTGACCCTGGAGGAGGCGGCCTACCTCGCCGCCCTGCCCAAGGGGCCGAACGACTATCACCCGGTGCGCCGCTACGATGCCGCCGTGGCCCGCCGCAACCTGATCCTGGGCCTGATGGGGCAGAACGGCTTCGCGTCCGAGGAGGAGGTGGCGGTCGCCCAGGCGACGCCGCTGGTGACCCGGCCACGCAACCGGATCGAGGTGTTCAAGGCCGGCTACTTCATCGAGGACGTGCGCCGCAAGATGGTCGAGCTCTATGGCGCCAACAACGTCAACCAGGCGGGCTATTCGGTGCGCTCGACCCTCGACCCGCGCCTTCAGGAGATCGGCGAGCGCGCGCTGCGCGGCGGCCTGATCGCCTATGACCGCCGCCATGGCTATCGCGGCCCGCTGACCCGGTTCGACAGCGCCGAGGGCGACTGGCGCGCGCGGCTCCAGGAAATTCCCCTGCCCTATGGCGCGGCCCCCTGGCAGCTGGCGGCAGTGACCGCGGTCGCCGACGACCGTGCGGACGTTCTGGTCGCCGACGGCACCCGGGCGGTGGTGCCGCTGGAGGAGGTGACCTGGGCGCGCGAAGCGCGGGAAAACCAGCGCGTCGGTCCGGAAATCGGCGCGGGCGGGGAGGTTCTGGCGGTCGGCGACGTGATCCTGGTCGACCGGATCATGACCGA
>CAYNIS010000525.1:0-2651 GCA_964397055.1 uncultured Rhodospirillaceae bacterium
ATGCGGTTGATCGCGGCTTCCGCCCCGCCCGCGATCATCACGTCGGCATCGTCCAGCATGACCATGCGCGCGGCGTCGCCGATCGCGTGGGCGCCGGTGGCGCAGGCGGTCACGACCGCGTGGTTCGGCCCACGGAAGCCGTGGCGGATCGATACCTGCCCGGAGACCAGGTTGATCAGGGCCGAGGGGATGAAGAACGGGGAAATCCGGCGCGGACCCTTCTCGGCGAGGGTCAGGGAGGTGTCGTGGATCGCCCCCAGCCCGCCGATGCCCGAGCCGATCAGAACGCCGGTGCGTTCCTGCTGCTCCTCGGTTTCGGCCTTCCAGCCGCTGTCGGCGATCGCTTCTTCCGCGGCGGCCATGCCGAAGATGATGAACTCGTCGCTCTTCTTGACGTCCTTGGCCGGCATCACGTCTTCGGCGCGGAACTCGTGCTCGCCATCGCCCTTGGGAACCTGGCCGCCGATCTTCGACGGCAGGTCGGAGACGTCGAAGCTCTCGATCGCACGGATCCCGGACTGGGCTTCCAGAAGCCGTTTCCAGCTGTATTCGGCACCCACGCCAAGGGGGCTGACCAGCCCCAGACCCGTCACCACCACTCGTCGCATGGCATCACCCTCAATCGACGCAACAGCCGGCACCAGACGGCGCCGGGGCACCGCTCAACCGGTGCCCGCGCCTCGACAGAACCTTACTTCTCGGCGTTCTCGGTCAGGAAGTCGATCGCGTCCCGAACGGTCAGGATCTTCTCCGCCGCGTCGTCGGGAATCTCGACACCGAACTCCTCCTCGAACGCCATCACCAGTTCGACGGTGTCGAGGCTGTCCGCGCCGAGATCGTCGATGAAGCTCGCGTTCTCGGTCACCTTGGCCTCTTCCACGCCAAGGTGGTCGACCACGATCTTCTTGATCCGCTCGGGGATGTCGCTCATCTCCACTTGCCTTTCATCGTTCTGAACACTTGGTTGGTCTTGATACGCCCGAAATTGGGACGGTGGCGGCCCGTCGTAACCCCTGAGGTCGGATCGTGTCGAGAACCGAGGTCTCCAACCGCCGAATTTTCCGATCCACCATCCCCGGCCGTCACCGGGCGACGGCCCTTGTCACACCATTGCCATGCCGCCGTTCACGTGCAGCGTCGCCCCGGTAATATAGGCGGCCTGATCGGATGCGAGGAACACCACCGCCGCCGAAACGTCCTCCGGCGTGCCGAGCCGGCCCGCCGGGATCGCCGCCAGCAGTTTCTCCTTCTGGGCGTCGTCCAGCCCCTGGGTCATCGCGGTGTCGATGAACCCGGGGGCGACACAGTTCACCGTGATCCCGCGCGACGCCACCTCCTGGGCCAGCGCCTTCGACATGCCAACCGTGCCGGCCTTGGCGGCGGCATAGTTGGTCTGGCCGGGATTGCCGGTCTGGCCGACGACGGAGGTGATCGAGACGATCCGCCCGAACCGGCGCTTCATCATGCCGCGCAGGGCCGCGCGCGTCGCCTTGAAACCGGCGGTCAGGTTGACGCTCAGGACCGCGTCCCAGTCCTCGTCCTTCAGGCGCATCGCCAACTGGTCGCGCGTAATCCCGGCATTGTTTACGAGAATGTCGATTCCGCCGGATGCCGTCTCGGCAGCGCTCAGGACGGCCTCGGCCCCGCCGTCCTCGCCGAGGTTGCCGGGAACGATGTGCGTCGTGCCCTCGATCCCGGCGGCGACCGCCTCGAGCGCGTCGACGCGGGTTCCGCTGAGCGCGACGGTCGCCCCGGCGCCCGCCAGGTCGCATGCAATGGCAGCCCCGATACCGCCGGAGGCACCGGTGACAAGGGCGGTCTTTCCGGAAAGGTCGAACACGGAAGAGGGAGTTCCTTGGCTGGGAGGCGGGCTTGGCCGGCTGCTCTTCGTCAAAACGCCTTCACGAGGGCCTCGACATCGTCGGGCGAGCCGACCGAAACCGTCGGAATATCCTTGGCGATGCGCTTGTTGATGCCGGCCAGCACCTTGCCGGCGCCGAGCTCGACAAAGCGTGTCACGCCGTCGGCGGTCATCCGTTCCACACTCTCGCGCCAGCGCACGAGGCCGGTGACCTGATCGACCAGCAGTTGGCGGATGCGATCGGGCTCGCTCTCCGGGGCGGCCGTGACATTCGCGATCACCGGCGCGGCGGGCGGCGCAATCGCCGTTTCGCCCAGCGCCTCCGCCATGGCATCGGCCGCGGGCTGCATCAGCGGGCAGTGGAAGGGTGCGGACACGGCGAGCGCCATCGCCTTGCGGCCGCCGAATTCGGAGACCCGCGCGATCGCCCGGTCGACGGCCGCCTTCGAGCCGCTGATGACGACCTGCCCTGCCCCGTTGTCGTTGGCGCAGGCGAGGACATCGCCCTCTGTCGCGGCCTCGACCAGCTTGGTAGCGCCGTCGAGATCAATGCCGATCAGGGCCGCCATGGCACCGACACCGACCGGCACGGCGGCCTGCATCGCCTCCCCACGGCGGCGGAGCAGCCGGGCGGTATCGCCGAGGGACAAGGCACCGGCGGCGGTGAGCGCCGCATACTCGCCGAGCGAGTGGCCGGCGACACACCGAACCGCCCCCGCCTTCGCGGCATCGATCCCGGCTTCCGCCAGGACCCGGGCGACGGCGACGCCGACCGTCATCAGCGCGGGCT
>CAYNIS010000526.1:0-2632 GCA_964397055.1 uncultured Rhodospirillaceae bacterium
CTCGCCGAGAGCCTGGAGGGTGGCGCCATGAGCCGGGTGCGCGTGCCGCGGCGCGTGCCGAATCTGTCCCTGCGCCTTGCCGACCGGCCGACGGCGAAATCGATCACGCTGCCGCTGATCGAGGTGAGCCTGCGGGACGAGGCCTATGCCCGGACCGCCTACACCCCGCCGATCCTCGGGCTGACGCCGTCCGACCCGCTGATGGTCGAGGCCGCCCAGGCGGTCCGCCGCATGCGCGAGAAAGCGGTCTACGTCGCCGAGCGCCGACGCTCCCAGCAGTTGCGCGCGGCGGACCTGGACAGCGAGTCGCTGCGCCTCCCCCTGCACGCGCTAACTTCCGGCCTGCCGGAACTGGAAGCGCTGATCGGGGCGGACGCGACCCATCCGTTCGACCTGTTCATGGCGCTGACCCGGGCCGCCGGCGCGCTCACCAGCCTCTCCAGCTTCACCGTGCCGCGGCAGTTCCGTGCCTATCGCCACGAGGACCCGTCGGGCAGCATCGCGCCGATCCTGGCGTTCATCGCCAGCTGCCTCGACCAGATCCGACAGGAACACCAGATCGTCCCGTTCGAGCCGATCGACCACGGCTTCCAGTTGGACCTGCGCACCCAGCGACCGGCCCCGACGATCATCGTGGCGGCCCAGGTGCAGCCGGGTGTCACGCCGGAAAAGACCAGGGACTGGATAGAGAAGTCGCTGATCGCCGCGCCGGAGGTGATGGACCGCCTGATGGCCCGGCGCGTCCTCGGCGCCGACCGCGCGGCACTCGACCCCGACGAGGCGCTGACCTATACGGCCTCACCCGACAGCGTGCTGTTCCGGATCGACATCGACGGGGAAAACGTCGGCGGCAACGACATCCTGCAGGTGATCAACGCCTCGCCGGCCCAGGCGGAGCAGCGTCCGGCTCACCTCTACGCTTTCATGCCGGCGGGCGCGGCCGGCCCCGCCGAAGCCTCCGACCGGGAGGAGGTCTAGGGCCATGGCGGGGCGCGCGACCACGACCATGGTGGCCGGCGGTACGCTTGAACGCGCGATGCTCCGCGTCTTTCTGCGCTTCCTCGAAGCCCTTCGCGCGGCCGAATCCGATGCCCGCGACCCGGGTACGAGCCGTGACGCCGATGCCAGCGTCGACAGTGTCGTCGGGCGTCTGGTGCCGGCGATCGAGACCTTCGGGCGCGACGTCGGCTCCCTTCTGCCGGGGGCTGAGGCCCGCTTTGCGCAGCAGGCGACCTATGCCGCGGCGGCCTTCGCCGACGAGCGGCTGTTGTCGTTCCCGTGGCCGGGCCGGCCGGCGTGGCTCGATCGGCCCTTGGAACTGCGCCTGTTCGAGAGCCGGTCGGGCGGCGAGCAGGTGTTCCGGCACATCGACCAGCTCTCCGGACAGGGGGTCGGCGACCGTATCCTCGCGGTCCTCTATCTCAGCATCCTGAACCTGGGCTTTTCCGGCCGCTACGACCCGATCGTCGACACCGCCGAACTCTCGGTCTACCGGCTCGGCCTGTTCGAGCTTCTGACCGGGCGCACGCCGACGCCGGACCAGGCCGCCGAGCGACTGGTCGACCCCGGCAGCCCGCCCCAGCAGGGCGAGGGGGTTCAGTTCCTGCCCTATCTCCGGCCGTGGCTGATGGCGACCGCGCTGGTCATCCTGGCCTACCTGGCCGGGACCCACGGCCTTTGGGCCGCCCACACCGCAACCCTGGCGTCGGAAGTGGCCCAGGTGTTGACGGACCTCAACATATGACCGGCCGCGTCGACCCCGTGCGAGGAGGCGGTCTTGGCTGACCTGATCGCCTGGATCGGCGCCATGCCGTGGTGGCTCGTGCTGCTGCTGGTCGTGGCCCTTGTCCTTCTGATCGTGCTGGCGGTCTGGCTGATCGCCCGGCCGTCGCGCCGGCCGGCCGCCGCCGGTCAGGATGCCGGCGGGGAGAAGGCCAAGCGCGTGCGTCTGCCGTCGGGCCTGGCACGCGCCTGCAACAGCTTCCACGGCCACCTCCGTTCGGCCTTCCCGGGCTCGCGCGGTCTCTACCGGCTGCCGCTGTTCGCCGTCATCGGGCCGGTACCGCGCGCCGACCAGGGGCTGGTCTCCGGCGCCCGCCTGGCGCATCCGCTGGGGGCGGCGGCATCCGGCGGCGGCGTGACCTGGACCGCGTTCGACCGCGGCGCGGTGATGGAGGTCGACTACGCGCTGATCGACGAGGACGCCGGCAATTCCGGTCGCTGGCGCGAGCTCCTGCGCCTGATCGAACGCAACCGCCCGCAACGCCCGCTCGACGGCATCGTCCTTGCGGTCCCGGTCACCTCCCTGACGGGGCCGGAGGCGCTGTCGGAAGATCGATTGAGGCTGGCGGCTGAACAACTGCGCGAGCGTGTCGGCGATCTTCAGAACCGGCTCGGCATGTCCCTGCCAGTACAGGCGGTTTTGACCGGGGCCGAAGCCCTTCCCGGTTTCTCGGCCCTGGTCGGCACCCTGTCCGATCGCCAGCGGCAGGCGGCGCTCGGCTATGCGTTCCCCTACGGCGCCAACGAGGTCTATCGCAGCGACTGGGTGTTCGAGGCGACCGACCACATGGTCTGGCGCGTGCACGAGCTGGTGCTGGAAGCGCTGACCGCGCGCACGCTGGCCGGCGAC
>CAYNIS010000527.1:0-2616 GCA_964397055.1 uncultured Rhodospirillaceae bacterium
GCCCAGGACGACCGCCGCCTGTGCCCGGACACCGGAGAGACCGGCCCCTCCGGAACCGGCGGCGGCGAGCGGACGCACGATGTCGAGGATGGTCTGAACCAGAAGCGCGTAGATGACGAACGCGAGGCCGAGGTGGGCGGCCAGACGGTAGGGACTGACGGTCGGCTGGTCGACAAGGCCGGACTGCACCATGAACCAGCCCATCGCCCCTTGGGCGCCGCCGAGCACCCCCAGGAGGATCAGCCGGCCGCGCAGCCGTGCGGGAACCCCGCCCGTCGCCCAGAGCCAGATCAGCGGCACGACATAGGCGAGGCCGATCATCCGCCCCCATAACCGGTGCAGCCACTCCCAGAAGAAGATCCACTTGAACTCCTCCAGCGCCATGCCGCGCATGATCTGAAGGTACTGGGGGCTCTCGCGATAGGCGTCGAACACGCGCTGCCACTCGGTCTCCGTCAACGGCGGCAGGGTCCCCATGAACAGCCGCCATTCGACCATCGACAGGCCGGACTCGGTCAGCCGGGTGATCGCCCCGATGATCGCGATCGCGAACACCATCGCCGCGACCGTTCCGAGCCACAGGACGATGAGGCGTTCCGAAGCACGGTCGGCGGGTGACCCGGCCATGGCGGGGTCACGCGAAGCGGCAGCAGATGAAAGGGTGTGGTCGGTCATGTCGCCAACGCTGTTCGGGCAATCGAGATCCGGTCAGACGTGGCGGCGCGGGCGCGGGCTGCCAAGCCTTTGCGGCCCTCGGTCGCGTCGCCGGCAGGCCGAGCCGCCGGCCCCTACTGCAGAACCAGCGCACCGCGATCGACGCGGAATTCGGCAGCGTCCACCATCGCCCTGGTCGCCACGCGCACACGATAGAGGCCGCCCTCGAGTGTCGTATGCCAGAAATTGAGGAAGCGCTGGAGGACCGGGTACTCCGGGGCGATGTCGTAGTCCTGCCAGATGTAGCTTTGCAGCAGGCTCGGATGGTCCGGCAGGCGGTAGAGAATTTCGGCGGTCGTCAGCCGATAGTCCTTTAACTGCAGATCAAGACGCGCCATGTGTCCCCCCGTGTTCGTCCATTCGGGGGCAACGCCGGCCTGCGGGCGACGTGCCCGCCGGCATTGCCGTTCACCTGACCGGCGCCAGGCGATCATGGACACGGGTCACAGGACGACCCGAACCGGCGCCGGGTGCCGAAAAGCGCCCGCCCAGCGCCGGGCACTTTCTTTCACCCGTCGATGTTTGCCGGCAAGAAAGCTGCCTGCAAGGGGATTTCTCCAACAAAACCAATCGTTTGGCAGCAAATTGAAGAGAGTGCTGCCAAAGGCTCTTGAAGCCGGAGGGCGGCATTCCCATTATCAGCACTCGAAGCCAGTGAGTGCTAACACCGGCTCCGCATCATCCCATGACCTGAACCCCTAGAAGGGAGCGTTCCGATGAAGTTTCGCCCACTGCACGACCGCGTTCTGGTGGAGCGCCTCGATCAGGAAGAGAAGTCGGCCGGGGGCATCATCATCCCCGACACGGCGAAGGAAAAGCCGCAGGAAGGCAAGGTCGTCGCGGCCGGCCCGGGTGCCCGTGACGACAACGGCAACATCGTTGCCTTGGACGTCAAGGTCGGCGACCGCATCCTGTTCGGCAAGTGGTCCGGGACCGAAGTCAAGGTCGACGGCAAGGAACTGCTGGTGATGAAGGAAAGCGACATCATGGGTGTCGTCGAGGCCTGATCCACCTTCTTCCGCATCACCCACCAATACTGACTCCTTGATTTAGAGGGACGAGAAATCATGGCTGCCAAGGAAGTGAAGTTCAGCGCCGATGCGCGCGAACGCATGCTGAAGGGCATCGACATTCTGGCCGACGCGGTGAAGGTCACCCTCGGCCCGAAGGGCCGCAACGTGGTCATCGAAAAGTCGTTCGGCGCGCCACGCATCACCAAGGACGGCGTCACCGTCGCCAAGGAGATCGAGCTTTCGGACAAGTTCGAGAACATGGGCGCCCAGATGGTGCGCGAGGTCGCGTCGAAGACCAACGACCTCGCCGGTGACGGCACCACCACCGCGACCGTGCTCGCCCAGTCGATCTTCCGCGAGGGTGTTAAGGCCGTCGCCGCCGGCATGAACCCGATGGACCTCAAGCGCGGCATCGAACTCGCCGTGACCGAGGTGGTCAAGGACATCCAGAGCCGCAGCCGCAAGGTCGAGACCTCGGCCGAGGTGACCCAGGTCGGCACCATCTCCGCCAACGGCGAGACCGAGATCGGCGAGATGATCAGCCGCGCGATGGAGATGGTCGGCAACGAGGGTGTGATCACCGTCGAAGAGGCGAAGTCGCTCGACACCGAACTCGAGGTGGTCGAGGGCATGCAGTTCGACCGCGGCTACCTCTCCCCGTACTTCGTCACCAACGGCGACAAGATGATCGCCGAACTCGACGAGCCGTTCATCCTGCTCTTCGAGAAGAAGCTGTCGAGCCTGCAGGCGATGCTGCCGGTTCTGGAGTCGGTCGTTCAGTCGGCCCGCCCGCTGGTGATCGTCGCCGAGGACGTCGAGGGCGAGGCGCTGGCCACCCTGGTCGTCAACAAGCTGCGCGGCGGCCTCAAGGTCGCGGCCGTCAAGGCGC
>CAYNIS010000528.1:0-2610 GCA_964397055.1 uncultured Rhodospirillaceae bacterium
ATGGCGCGATCGAGCGCGGCCTCGACGGGCTGCTCGACCTGGTCGACCGCAAGACTTATCCGGAAGAAACCTTCCCGGCCGGCCAGTGGGACTACATGCGCTTCTACGAGGAGCGCTTCGACAAGGCGGTTGCCGATTTCGAGGCCGACCCGGGCCGGTCGCTGAAAGCGATGTTCCGCGCCGGCAACCCGAAATACCGGGGGGCCCCCGCCGTCACGTCGGTCATTCGCCGCGACGGCGGCTGGTTCGCCGGGGCCGGCGTGGCGCCCGACATGCCGCTCGACACCCGGGTCCTCACCCCGGCCGATCATGCCGCCTATACGGCGGCTCTTACCGCCGGCGGTTTCTTCGGGCCGTGCGCCTACTACATGATTCATGAGAGAAACGCGGCCTATGCCGCGACCGCGCAGAATGGCGGGCGCCTGGAGATGCCGGTTCTGTTCCTCTTGGGCCAGTACGACTACACCTGCGAATGCGTTGACAGTCGCCTCGCCGAGCCGATGCGCGGCCTGGTCGCGGACCTGACAGAGGTTGCCGTCCCGTCCGGCCATTGGATGGCCCAGGAACGCCCGGTCGAGGTCAATCGCGCCCTGGTCTCCTGGCTTGCCCGATCGGTGCCGGACGTCTGGCCGGCCTGACCCGTCGCTTAACCCAGGAATCGACGTCAAGCATGAACGACAGTCCCGACATCACTCCCGCCCGCCGGCCCGACGCGATGGTCATCGCCCTGCAATGGCTGATCCGGATGGCGGTCCGGGTGCTCGCCGTCATGATGACCGTGGTCATCCTGTTCGGCGTCTGGCAGGTCGGTCTCGAACTCATGCAAAGGTTCGAGGCGGAGCCCCGCTACACGCTGACCTTCAACGACATGCTGGCGACCTTCGGGTCGTTCATGGCGGTGCTGATCGCGATCGAGATCTTCATCAACATCACGATCTACCTCGACGACCACTCGATCCATGTGCGCGTGGTCATGGGAACGGCCCTGATGGCGATCGCTCGGAAGATCATCATCCTCGACAAATCGGCACCGGAAGACGTCTACGCGCTGGCAGCCCTCATGCTGGCCATGTCGATCGGCTACGGCATCGCGATGATCACCACCCGCCATGACGAGCACGATACCGGCATCGCCAAGACCGTGCCGCCAGGGGCGATCGCGGGGCTGGAGGATTTCGCCCGGGCGGTCCGCTATGCTCAGGCGGATGACGCGGCACCCGATCGCGGACCGGCCCCGCATTCGACCGTCGCACCCCATGCCGGCGGCCGGGAGAGCGGCTGAAGCGCCCCCCGGCCACCCGCACGGGTGCCAGCGGTCGGTCAGAGAACGCCGAGCATGTCCGCGACCAGGGGATGGCGCACGATGTCCTTGTCGGTCAGCCGCACCACCGCGATCCGGTCATGGGTCTCGAGCCGGCGCGCGATGTCGGCGAGCCCGGACATGCCTTCCAGAAGGTCGCTCTGATCCGGGTCGCCGGTGACCACCATGGTCGAGTGCCAGCCGAGCCGGGAGAGGATCATCTTGAGCTGGGCGTAGGTGCAGTTCTGTGCCTCGTCGATCAGCACGAAGGCGTTGTTGAGCGTGCGTCCGCGCATGAAGCCGACCGGCGCGATTTCGATGTCGCCGTCACCGATCATCTGGCGCAGGCGCTTGGCCCCCAGCCGGTCGGAAAGCGCGTCGTAGAGTGGGCGCAGGTACGGGGCCATTTTCTCGTGCATGTCGCCGGGCAGATATCCCAGGCTTTCGCCCGCCTCGATCGCCGGACGGGTCAGAATGATGCGGTCGATATCGCCGGCATCGTAGGCATCGACCGCGGCGGAGATCGCGAGATAGGTCTTGCCGGTGCCGGCGGGCCCCAGCGCCAGGGTCAGGGCGTGTTCCTCGATCGCCTCCATCAGGCGCTGCTGGTTGTCGCTGCGCGGCTTGACCCGGCGCATGTAGCGCTGGTCACGCCGGTCGGTTTCCGGCGGGGCGGACCCGAGCGGGTCCCAGCGGGAGCCGACGACGAGTTCGAGCCCGCCGGTTACGGCGTCATCATTGATCGGCATGCTTTCTTCGACCGCAAGACGCTGGGACCGTCGCTTCGCCATGCTGTTGGGCCTCCCTGATGGCGGTGGGATTGGGTCTCTAAACCGTGCTTGGACGTCAGATACGCGACGCCTGCCGACCACTGTCGGCGGTGACGCCGCCCAAGAAAAAAGGCTCCCACGCCATCGGCGGGGAGCCTTTTCCTGGATCGGACCAACCCGGGCCGACCAGCTGAGCTGGTCACGGCGGCCGCGGGCCGGGAAGCGGATGCGGGCAAACCCTTTGACGGGCCTGCCGGTCCGTCCGCACCATGTCGAAGCAACGACCGGTGACGGAGCAGACCATGTCCGAGGGACGAAAGCCGAAATCCGGGGCGACGGGTGGGCGGCCGGCCGCCGCGATGGCCACGACCGACGCCGAGAGTGGCACCGACGAGGACAGCCTCGCCCGGTCGATCCGCGCCCTCGATGTCATGAGGGAGCGCGGGCTGATCGACCCGGAGACCTATGACGCGCGCCGGGCCGCCCTGGAACGGGACTTCGCCGAAGCGAAGCCCGAGGCGGGCGGCCGAGGGCGCACCC
>CAYNIS010000529.1:0-2582 GCA_964397055.1 uncultured Rhodospirillaceae bacterium
AACTGTCGCGCAGGGGGACCGTCCGATTGAGGACGGGCTTGGCGCCGCTGTCGGGGTCGACCGGCATTCATCCCAGGACGACGCTGGACCTGGCCGGTGCGGGTTTCGTCGAGATCGAGACATTCAGCTATGACGAACCGGCGATCTACAGCCACCAGGGCTGGGTCGGCCGTCTGCACGCCTGTGCCGGCGTGGGCGCCGCCTTGCCCGCGGAAAAGGTCGCGCTTTTCGACCGGGAGCTTCTGGCGATGCTGGCCACCCGAAGCGAGGAAGACCCGATGGAGGTTCCCCATCGGGTCTTCGTCATCCTGGCCCACCGGCCGCTGGTCTGAGAGGCGCCTTACATCCGCACGAACGGATTGAGGAACCGCCCGAAGCGTCCGGTCAGGCGCAATGGGGCGGTTGTCACCGCGAGCACGATGCAATCCTCCCCCGCGTCCGCGACCGGGCGGTGGTCGATCTCGGCCCCGGTGATCGAGAGATCACCCCGTTCAAAATGTCCCCGGACGTCAGAGAAACCGCCCGACAGGACCAACGTGAACTCCGCCCCCTCATGGGTGTGCTGCGGCACCGAGACACCGGGGCGGATGCGCATGAGTGCGACCTTGGCGGCACCCGCCAGGTCCGGCAGGCGTACCTCGTCGATGCCGCGGATCACGGTTTTCCACGACAGGCTCTCGAAACTGCCGCCGACCAGGTCCGCGATCGGCTGGGGCAGGAACGGGGCGAGTGACGGCAACCTGACCGGCGCCGGGCTGTCGGCGACCGGTGCGGGCTCGTCCAGCCGTGACAGGACACGGTCGAGCGCCAGGTCAGACATCTGTACCGGCTCGATCTCGTCCAGCATGACGCCACCGACCGCTTCGGCGAAGCACACCTCCTCCCGGCATTCCGGGCACAGGCTGATGTGGCTCGCAATGATCAGGGCTTCCGCCTCCGGCAGGGCGCCGGACGCGTAGTCAACCAGCATGTCGAGCGGTGGGTGATGGCTCGGCATCACATCCATTGTTCCGCAACCTTTCTCAAACGGGCATGGGCCAGCCGCAGGCGCGACTTCACGGTGCCGAGCGGCAGGCCCCGTTCCTCGGCAATGACGCTGTGCGGCTTATCCTCATAATAAGCCATGCGCAGCAGTTCACCCTGTTCAGGCGGCAGCTGGCGGATCGCCTCGCGCAGCCGCGCGCCCTCCTGTTCGCTGCCGATCGCGTGATCGACGGGCGTCGACGTGTCCGGCAATTGCGCCAGTTGCTCTTCCGAATCCGCCTCGACGTGACGTTCGCGCCGGTAGGCGTCGATCCGCTTGTTGCGCGCGATGGTGAAGATCCAGGTGCTGGCCGACGCCTGCCGGGCGTCGAAGGTCGACGCCTTGCGCCAGACCATCAGCATCACCTCTTGGGCGATCTCCTCGGCCGAGGTTGGATCGGACCCGGTGCGCAGGAGGTAGGCCTTCAGCCGCGGACCGAAATGTTCGAACAACTGGCAGAAGGCTGCCCGGTCCTGACGCCCGCCCACAGCCTCCAGCAGGGCATTCCAGCTCGGGGCGCTGACCGCGGTTGGCGATGTTGCCGCCATCGTGCCGACCATTGCGCCGCGCTCAGCCGCTGATGCCGCGGCAAGAGGAGCGGTCTCGTGCCGGAACGGCCGACCGGCGGTGTATCCGCGATCTGTCAGGTCGAGCTTCATGGAGTGTGTTACGCTGGCGGGATCGCACCGGATCACCTCCTCGAATGCTGGCAGGCGGGCAGCCCGATTTTTCCGGGTGCTGCGGGTAGATGGCTACCAAGTGCCCGCGTTTCATCATATATGCGAGGCAGGATCGGTCGTGGTTCGCGCCTCGGCCGGTCCTGGCAGCAGTCGCCACATCAATCATCAAGCCGGAGTGTTGGTCATGACCAGGACGGGGCGGGCACCGATTGTGACCGCGATTGTGGCGATGATGGGTCTCGTATCATCCGGTGTCGGCGCCCAGGGGTTCGAGGTCGCGCGCAAGATTTCCGAACACAACGACTGGACGGCGTGGAAGGCCGACGCGGCCGAGGGGCCGGTCTGCTTCGCGACGTCCGAGCCGACCGCCCAGGAGGGCGACTACACCCGCCGCGGCGAGGTCATCGCGCGCATCACCCATCGCCCGGGGCGTGCGCCGGCGGGGTCCTGGGACGTGTTCTCGATGAAGGCCGGCTACACCTATGCCGCCGACAGCCGGGTCACGCTCGAAATCGACGGAGAGACCTTCACCCTCTTCGCCAACAACGACACGGCCTGGTCGTTCGACCAGGACGACCGCCGGCTGGTGCAGGCGATCCGGGCCGGCAACCGCATGGTCGTGCGGGGTCGATCCAGCCGCGGCACCGATACCGTCGACACCTTCAGCCTGCGCGGATCGACCGCGGCGGTGAACGCCATCAACGAAGCCTGCGGCCGGCGCTGACGCGCCTCCGGCCGTCAGCCCTCCTCGAGTTTTGATCTATGAGCCTCGCAACCCATGCCGCCCGTTTCGCCGCTCCCGCCGCCGACCGGGACGGCCGCGTCCCGCTGATCGGCCTCGACATGGCCCAGCTCCAGGAGACGCTGATCGCCGCCGG
>CAYNIS010000530.1:0-2576 GCA_964397055.1 uncultured Rhodospirillaceae bacterium
TCTGGACCGTGGCGGTCTCGACCTTCAAGGCCGAGACCTACCGCTTCCTGCGGCTGGAGCGGCCGACCGAGGAGGACATGGCCGAGGGCGCGGCGTTCCCGCCCGGCACGATCCACCTGCCGACATGGGTCGAGAGCGAGTGGCTGAAGCAGGTCGTGGCTGAACAGCTTGTGACGGTGCGCACGAAGCGTGGCTTCGCGAAGCTCGAATGGCAGAAGGTGCGCGAGCGCAACGAGGCGCTGGATTGCCGGGTCTACGCGCGAGCCGCCGCCTGGATCGCCGGCGCCGACCGCTGGGGAGAGGAGAAATGGCGCGATCTCGAACGCCAGGTCGGCTCGCTCGATCCGAGCGACACAGCGGTGCCAGAGGCCACTGCCTTGGAACCCGGTGCGCCGGGAACCGCCTCCGCAGGTCTGGTGCGACGAGCACCAGCCCGGCGCGGCCGACGGGTGTTCACGCCCAGCTATCTGAGTTGAGACCAAGACCATGACGCTTGAGGACATGATCGCGCGCCGCGATGCGCTGCTCGCAGCCCGATGGCGCGGCGTCCGCACCGTCGAGGTCGAGGGTCGCCGCATCACCTATGCGAGCGATGCCGAAATGGCGGCCGCCCTCGGCGACCTCGAACGGCGGATCGCCGAGGAGCAAACGGGCGCGCGCCGTCGCATCGTTCGCACGACCGCAAGCAAGGGGCTCTGACCCGTGCTGGAATCGATCACACGGTGGCGCCGCCGCATCGGCGCTCTGGTGGGCGGCTTCGAAGCGGGTCAGGCGAGCCGGCGGCTTCGGCACTTCCAGCCGAGCCGGGCGCATCTCAACACGCTGATCGCCGCCGCCGGCGCCGACATTACCGCCCGCGCCCGCTGGCTGGTGCGCAACAACGGCTATGCGGCGAACGCAATCGAGAGCTGGGCCGGCAATGTCGTGGGCGACGGCATCAAGCCGTCGTCCCTGATCGCCGATGCCGATCTCAAGGCGGGCGTGCAGCGCCTCTGGCTCGACTGGACCGACGACAGCGACGCCGAGGGGTTCACCGATTTCTATGGCCAGCAGCGACGCGCCGCGCGCGAGGTGTTCATCGCCGGCGAGGTCTTCTTCCGCTTCCGTCCGCGCCGGCCCGAGGACGGGCTCATGGTGCCGCTGCAGCTGCAGATGATCCCCTCCGAGATGCTGCCGCTCTCGCGCAATGAGCAGGTAGCGGGCGGCAATGTCATTCGCCAGGGCATCGAATTCGACCGTATCGGCAGGCGTGTGGCCTACCACTTCCTGCGCCGGCATCCGGGCGACGTGACCGATCCGGGCCTCTCCGGCGAGACGGTGCGGGTGCCGGCGTCCGAGGTCATCCACGTCATCGATCCGGTCGATGCGGGGCAGTTGCGCGGGATTTCCCGCTTTGCGCCGGGCATCGTGAAGCTGTTCCTGCTCGATCAGTACGACGATGCAGAGCTCGACCGGAAGAAGGTCGCGGCGATGCATGCGCTCTTCATCACCACGCCGGCGCCGGCGGAGCCCTTCGACATCGCCGAGAGCGACGAAGGCGGCGAAAGAACGATGGACCTGCAGCCCGGCCAGATCGTCATGCTGGAGCCGGGCGAGGAGGTGCAGACCTCGGCACCGGCGGATGTCGGCCAGACCTACGAGCCGTTCCAGTACCGGACGCTCCTGCAGGTCTCAGCGGCGCTCGGCATTCCGTACGCATATCTGTCGAACGACATGTTGAAGGCGAACTACTCGAACTCGCGGCTCGCGCTCCTCGAATTCCGTCGCCGCATCGAGGCGTATCAGCATTCGGTCATGGTCTGGCAGATCTGTCGGCGGGTCTGGGCACGATGGCTCGATACGGCGGTCGTTTCAGGTGCGCTTGCCTTGCCCGATTACGAACAGCAGAGGCGCACCTGGCTCGGCTGTTCCTGGCTGCCGCCCAAATGGGACTGGGTCGATCCGCTGAAGGATGCCCGCGCCGAGATCGAGCAGATCGAGGCCGGCCTCAAGAGCCGGACCCAGGCACTGGCCGAGCGCGGCTACGACGCCGAGCAGGTCGACGCCGAGATCGCCGCCGACCGCGAACGCGAACGGGAGCTGGGTCTCTCCTTCGGCAGCGCCTCCTCCGACCCGACGCTGCTGACCGATGCTCAAGAGGCTCCAGCCGACAACCAGGCGAACGTCGCCGCCGACTGAGGTTTCCATGACGCGATTGAATCCGCTGCTCACCCGGCTCGGCGGCCGGCCCTTGGCGATCGCCCCGCGGGCGCTCGACGGCCTGCTCGCCGCCGGCCCAATGCTCGATACCCGTCCGGCCATGCTTCCGGGCCGCAATGCGTCTCCAGGGGCGAGTCATGTTCTCACCGAGGCCGGCATCGCCGTGGTGCCTATCGTCGGACCGCTGGTGACGCGCGGCGACTGGCTCACCAGTCTCCTCGGCGCCAACGACTATGGCGAGATCGCCAGCGCCGTCGAAGCCGCGCTGGACGATCCAGCCGCGCGGGCCGTGTTGTTGGAGATCGACTCGGCGGGCGGCGAGGTCGGCGGTCTGTTCGACCTGGTCGATCGCCTCGTGTCCCTGCGCGAAGCCGCGC
>CAYNIS010000531.1:0-2574 GCA_964397055.1 uncultured Rhodospirillaceae bacterium
GCGTTCGGCGCGCTGGGCGCGGCCGTCTCCGGGCTCTTCGGCCACCGTGATACGACCGGAGAAGCGACACTGAAGCGGGCGGTCACGGCGGCCGTGGCACTCGCCGCCCTTCTGGCCGTGGTTGCCGGCGGGCTCGGGTATCACCTCCTCGATCGCGCGATGACATCGGACCTCGTCAATCTGCAGCGCATCTACGAGCAGGCGAGGTACACCGGCCCGGCGCTCCTTCCCGACGCCCAGGCACGGTCCCCGCTCGGCCTCAGGCCCGATGACGCGCTGGATGAACTTCTGGAAGGCGGGACGCGGCGGGTCGTCTTCGTCCATCCGATTGTCGAGGACGACCACCATTTCGGGCTGGGCGGCGGCGTCGACCGCCTCGTCTACGATGGCGAGGACACCGACCTCTCCGCACTCCTCGCCGCAACCGACCCGCTCCTCCTGGTCGACCGCGATGGTTTCTGGGCGGGCCACGTCGCCGAGACGCTGGCGGCGCAGGGCCGCGACGTCCGCTTCGTCGTCGGTGGCCACATGGCGATCGAACGCCGCCTGATCGACGCGTGGCGGGAGACCGGGGCGGCGGCGATAGAGGTCGGCCCCCATGCCCTCGCCCATGCCGGGTTCGCCCGTGCCCGCGGCGAGGCGGCCCCCTATACGCTGGTCGACGTTCGCGCCCCCTGGCATGTCTTCGCCGCCGGCCATCTGCATGCGACGGATCATTTCCTGTCGCTGGAACGACTGCTCTACGACCGCTCGCTGAAGGACAACCTGCCGTTCGACCGGGACCACCCGGTCGCCCCGATCTCGATCGACGGCGACCGCTCGAGGGCGGCGGCAAGCCTGTTCGCCGCGTGGGGCTACCAGGTCGCCCTGCAGGCGGACGGCCTCAATGCGCTCGAACCGTCCGGCGTGTTCTGGACGGAACCCTATCCGAATCGCGACCGCTATCTCGGCGATCAGGCCGTGTTCGACCTCGCGATCGGTGCGCCGGAAGTCACCTTCGTCGATACCCGCGATCCTGCCTGGCGTGCGGCGGACCCCAACGCCCTCAGGAACTCGATCTCGATCCCGTACTATTGGCTCGACGACGCGGAATTCGCGGACCGGCTCGCGGCTTTGCCCCGGGACCGCCGCTACGCCGGCATCGCGTATGACCAGCAGACCACCTTCCACAGTCTGGTCATCGGCGCCGAGTTGAGCCGGCGCGGTCATGTGTGGCTCGGCGTCGTGCCGCGGCCCCAGGCCTTTTCCTGGTCGACGGCCTTCTGGATGGGGCGCGACGGCGTCGCAGCCCATGCGGAAAGCGTTCAGGCCGGCTACAGCGCCTATCGCACACTCGCCCTGGCCCGCGACCTCACCGGCCTGCCGACGTGGCTCTATCTCGTCCTGATCGGCGTGCTGCTGCGCGTGGCCCTGCTGCCGGTGCAGTTCGCGGCCTTGCCCGACCGGCCGCGCCATCGCTGGGAGCCGCGCGGCACCTGGATCGCCGCAACCCTGCTCTTCGTCACAGCCGTCCTCTACACCAGCGCCGTCATGCAGGGCTGGCTCACCAACTGGTGGAGCGCTCAAGGGGCATCGGCCGGCTGGATCGGGACCCTTCTGCTGCCTGACCCGATCGGCCTGATCCCGTTGCTGGCGGTCGCCGCCTTTGCCGGGCAGATCCGGATGACGGCGACCGGCGGTCTCCGCGTCTGGCTGGTGATCGCGATCGCCTGCGGGGTCTTGTGGACCGTGCTCGCCCATGTCTCGGCGGCCCTCAACTTCTACCTCCTCGGCATGCTGGCGAGCGGCATCGGCACGCAGGCCCTGGTCCAGCACTGGCGCTGGGTGCTGGAGGGTCGGCACATCCGCCCGCATGCCCCGGTAAGCCTGGGCGAGGCATGGCTCTACGAGGGCGTCGGGGCGAAGGCCTGGGTCCTCGGCCGGCTGGCGGCCCATGGCGCCCCGGTCCTGCCCGGGGTGGTCCTGGCCGGCGGTTTCCTTGCCCGCCTGACCGACGCCTCGCGGCCCGACGGCCAGGCTTCCGCCCGCCGACTCCTGGACGCGGCCATCGCCGGCGCCGGGATCAAACACCCGTTCGTCCGCTCCGCCGCCGTCGGGGAGGACGAGGTCGCGGGATGTGCCGGGCGCTTCACGAGCCTTGCGGCCACGTCCGAATCGCTGATCGAGGCGATCGGCATCGTCAAGGCGCGCATGGCGGAGGTCGCGGGCATGACGCCGGCGGTCCTGATCCAGGAGCATTTGTGCCCCGACGCGGAAAGTGCCGGCACCCTCATCACCGGGGTTGCGGCGTCCCACCATCCGCTCGACCCGGCGCATGGCCTGATCGAGGCCGGGGCACCCGGGGCGGTCACCGACGGCCGGTCGGAGACCGAGGGGGCTGTCATCAGCCGGACCCGCGGCACGGTCGTTTCCGGCGGCCTGCCGCTGCCGGTGCAGCCGCTGGCCGTGTGGCGGGAGGTGAAGCGGGCCGAACGGCTGCTGGAAGGGCCGGCCGAGATCGAATGGGCGTGGAGCGGGGGGCGCGTTCTGGTCCTGCAGGCGCGCCGCATCGAGATCTCGGAAGAGGCCGATCCG
>CAYNIS010000532.1:0-2560 GCA_964397055.1 uncultured Rhodospirillaceae bacterium
AAGAGGTCCGGACCAGCCAGTTCGTCGCCGAACGGCTGGCCGATTTCGGGATCGAGGTCCATCGCGGCCTCGCCGGGACCGGGGTCGTGGGCGTGCTCCACGGCAAGGGCGGGCCGGGCAGGCCGATCGGTCTGCGCGCCGACATGGACGCGCTCAACATGACCGAGGAGAACGACTTCGGCCACGCCTCCAAGATCGCCGGCAAGATGCATGGCTGCGGCCATGACGGCCACACCACCATGCTGCTCGGGGCGGCCAGGTACCTGGCGGAGACGAAGAACTTCGACGGCACCGTCTACTTCATCTTCCAGCCGGCGGAGGAGAACGAGGCCGGCGGCCGGGTGATGATAGAGGACGGGCTGTTCGACCAGTTCCCGTGCGAGACGGTGTGGGGCATGCACAACGCGCCCGACCTGCCGGCCGGTCAGATCGGCGTCCTCGCCGGGCCGGCGATGGCCGCCGCCGACATGTTCGAGATCCATCTTCAGGGCCGGGGCACCCACGGCGCCAACCCGCAGATGGGCATCGACCCGGTGGTCATCGGCTCGCAGATCGTCGGCGCGTTCCAGACGATCGTCAGCCGCCAGACAGCACCGCTGGACCAGGCGGTGCTGTCGGTCACCCAGTTCCACGCCGGCAGCACCTACAACGTCGTGCCGGACACCGCGTTCATGGCGGGCACGGCGCGCAGCTTCAAGCCGGAGGTCCGCGACCTGCTGGAAAACGGCATGAAGCGCATCGTCGCCAGCGTCTGCGCCGCCTACGGGGCGACCGGAGTCGTCGACTATCAGCGCCGCTACCCGGCCCTGGTCAACCATGTGGCGGAGACCGATTTCGCGGCGGAGGTCGCGGCCCAGGTGGTCGGCGCCGACCAGGTCGTCAACCGCCGCCCGGTGATGGGGGCCGAGGACTTCTCCTACATGCTGGAGAAGCGCCCGGGCAGCTACATCTGGGTCGGCCAGAAGGGCGGGCCGTCGGACGCCATGGTCCACCACCCGAAATACGACTTCAACGACCAGATCCTGCCCGTCGGCGCCAGCTACTGGGCGAAACTGGTCGAAACCGCCCTTCCGGCGTAAACCGCCCCACAGTTCCTGCCTCGAGGACACAGAGATGCCGATCGTCAACCGCTTCGCCGACTTCCACGACGAGATGGCCCGCTGGCGGCAGGACATCCATTCCCATCCGGAAACCTCCTTCGAGGAGGTGCGCACGTCGGACTTCGTCGCATCGAAGCTGACCGAATGGGGGATCGAGCACCATCGCGGCCTCGCCAAGACCGGGATCGTCGGCGTCATCCACGGCAAGGGCGGTCCGGGCGGCAAGGCGATCGCGCTGCGCGCCGACATGGACGCGCTCAACATGACGGAGGAGACCGGCCTCCCCTACGCCTCGACCATCCCGGGCAAGTTCCACGGCTGCGGCCATGACGGCCACACCACCATGCTCCTGGGCGCGGCCCGCTATCTCGCCGAAACCCGCAACTTCGAGGGCACGGTCTACCTGATCTTCCAGCCCGCCGAAGAGGGCGGCGGCGGCGCCCGCGTCATGATGAACGAGGGGCTGTTCGACCGGTTCCCGGTGGAGACGGTGTGGGCGCTGCACAACTGGCCGGACATGCCGGCGGGCACCATCGCGGTCGGCGCCGGCCCCCAGATGGCCGCGGCCGACGGCTTCAAGATCGTCATCAAGGGCAAGGGGGCGCACGCCGCGAAACCCCACTACGGCGTCGACCCGGTGCTGGTCGGGGCGCAGACCATCCTTGCCCTCCAAACCCTGGTCAGCCGCTCGACCAATGCGCTTGAGTCCGCGGTGGTCTCCGCCACCCGCATCAACGCCGACCAGGCCCGCAACGTGATCCCGGACACGGTCACGGTCGAGGGCACCGTGCGCACCTACAAGGCCGAGGTCCGCGACCGCATCGTCGAGGGCATGCGCGCGATCGCCGAGGGCACGGCGGCGGCCTACGGCGGGCAAGCCGACTTCACCTATATCTACGGGTGCCCGGCGACCACCAACACCGCCGCGGAAGCCGAGATCGCCGCCGCCGCCGCGGCCGAGGTGGTCGGGGTCGAGAATGTCCTGCGCGACCACGAGCCGACCATGGGGGCCGAGGACTTCGCCTTCATGCTGGAGGCGAAGCCCGGCGCCTACATCTTCGTCGGCGGCGGCACCGGCCAGGACGATTTCATGGTCCACCATCCGAAATACAACTTCAACGACGCCATCCTGCCGATCGGTTCCAGCTACTTCTGCAAGCTGGTCGAAAAAGCCCTCGCAGCCTGAGGACCCCGCCCCATGCCCATCGTCAACCGGCTCGCCGAGTTCCACGAGGAGATGACCGCCTGGCGGCGCGACCTCCACATGCATCCGGAAATCGCGTTCGAGGAGGTGCGCACCTCCGGCATTGTCGCGGAGAAGCTGAAGTCCTGGGGGATCGAGGTGGTGACCGGGGTCGGCAGGACCGGCGTCGTCGGGGTCCTGAAGGGCCAGGGATCGTCGACCCGGGCGATCGGCCTGCGCGCCGACATGGACGCGCTGCCGATGGAGGAAGCCAACG
>CAYNIS010000533.1:0-2558 GCA_964397055.1 uncultured Rhodospirillaceae bacterium
CAGCTCGGTTTCGACGGCATCGGGGGCGATGCGGAACGCCATGCCCTGGCACGCACCGCCCTGATCCAGGCCGAGCACCAGCCCCGGCCGGTCGGGCGTTCCGCGGCCGAGCGGGGTGGACAGACAGAACTGGCGGTGCAGTCCGTGCACTGTGCCGACCCGCCGTTCGACGAAGTGGAAGGCCGGGTTCCAGATCAGGGAGCCGTATCCGAACACCCAGACATCGTCGCCATGGGTGGTCGGTCGCGCGTCGAGGGTTTCGCGCAGCGATGCGTCGCGCTGCTCGTCCGTCCAAAGGTTCGGGGCGTAGCCTGACGCCTCGATCATGCGCCGGAGCGAACCGTCGAGCAGCGCTTCGCGGGTGATCACGACCTGGCCGTCGATCGGCGGATCGGCTGTCGTGAGGCCATCGTCGGCCATCGGGCGGGTCCTTCACTCAGACGCGCGGGGGGCGGGGCGGGCAGATCGCCCGCCCGGGAGGTGGCGGCCCGCAGCCGATCAGGCAGCGGCAGCCCCGCCTTCGAGTGCCCATTCGACCTGGTCGAGGCGGTCGGCACCCCAGAACGCTTCCCCATCGATGATGATCGTCGGCGCGCCGAACACCTCCCGCTCGATCGCGCGATCGGTCTCGGCCTTGAGCCGGTCCTTCACCGCCTGGTCCTGCATGCCGGCGATCAATGCGTCGCTGTCGATATGGAGCCGCTCCGCGATTGCCCGCATCGCATCCTCCTGGGCCGGGTCGCCGCCCTCTCCCCAGTGATCGTGGTAGATCGCGCGTGCCAGTTGCCGCGCCTTCTCCGGGCTTTGCGCATCGAGCCAGTAGAAGGCCCGGCTGGTTGCGACGGAGTTCACCGGGAAGCTTTCCGGGAAGGTGATCGGCACGTCGAGAAAGCGCGCGAATCGACGGATGTCGTGGCGCATGTAGGAGGAGCGCATCTGGTTGTCGAGCGGGCGGTTGCCGGTGATCTTGAACACCGCGCCGAGCAGGATCGGACGCCAGTCGACGTTGCGCCCGTACTTCGCACCGATCTCGTCGATCTGGGTGGCCGCGAGGTAGCCGTAGGGCGAGGCGAAGTCGAAGTAGAATTCGATGTTGCTGGCCATGGTGCCGCTGGTCCTTCCCCGGGATTGGTTCCGTAAGGGAACCTAACGCGGTTTTGGCGCGGACGGAAATCGCCGAAGCGATGTCGCGGCGGGCCGGCCCGCCTACTCCGCCACCAGGGCGCCGACGCCGCACAGCCTTTGCGGCGGGAAGCGCACCGTGACCGTGGTGCCGACCCCCTTCTTGGTGTCGATCGTCAGGGCCGCCTCATGCATCTCGGCCAGCATCCGCGTCAGCGGCAGGCCGACACCCGCCCCCCGGCCGTTGGAAAGATGCGGGGCGGCCGAACTGGCGAAGCGCGAATGGCTGCGCAGGATGTCGACGTCGGAGATCCCCTGGCCGGTGTCGGCGACGCTCATCACCATGCCGCCGTCCGGGTCGATGGAGACTCGCGCCTCGACCCGGCCCGCGACCGGCGTGAAGCGGATGGCGTTGGAAATGAGGTTGGAGAGAATCTGGCGCAGGGCCGTCGGGTCCGCCCGGAGATGCGGCAGATCCGACGGCAGCCTGGCCACCAGTTCCACGCTTGCCGCTTCCGCCCGTGGGCCATAGACCTCGATCACGTCGCCGACCAGGTCGCATACCGAGATCGGCGTCTCGTCGAGCGGCACGCGTCCCTCGTCGAAGTCCGCGAGCCGCAGCATGTTCTCCACGATGTCGAGAAGCGCCTGCCCGCTGTCGGCGATATCGCGGGCGTAGTCGCGGTAGGTCGCGTTGCCGAGCCGGCCCATGTACTCGCTGCGCAGCATGGAGGCGAAGCCGATCACCGCGTTCAACGGCGTTCGCAACTCATGGCTCATGGTCGCGAGGAACCGGGATTTGGCGTCGCGCGCCAGATTGGCCGCCCGCCTTGCTTCGGCGAGGTCGAGGCTGGCCTGCTTGTCCTCGCTTATGTCCTCCTTGATGGCGACGATGCGGGCGACTTCCCCCGCCTCGTCCATCAGCGGAAAGATCACCGCCTGCTCCCAGAACAGCCGCCCGTCGCGCCGACGGTTCAAAAGCTCGCCGTGCCAGACGCTGCCGCCCAGCACCGTGTCCCACATGCGCTGGTAGGTCGCCGGTGGCGTATAGCCGGACTTGATCAGGCTGGCGCCCGCCCCGACGGCCTGATCCTGGCTGTAGCCGGTGCTGTCGATGAAACCCTTGTTGACATAGCGGATGACGCCCTTCTGGTCCGTCACCATGACATTGAGCGGCGCATGGTCGAGGATGCTCGACAGCCAGGTGATTTCCCGGTCCATCCGCCGGTCGGTCGTGCGTTGCCGCCGTTCGTGGCCGATCGGCACGGCCTTCCGCCCCGACGCGTCGGCGGCGCCCGTGTCATCGTGCCGGGCGCGCGTCGCCACCGCGAATGCGAGCCCGACGACGGCGAGGTTGAGAAGTCCGGTCAACAGATCGCTGACGGCGCCTTCGGGCAGGATCCATTTCGCGTTGGTCCGAAGCCCCGCCTCCTGCA
>CAYNIS010000534.1:0-1076 GCA_964397055.1 uncultured Rhodospirillaceae bacterium
GCACCTGGCGCCGCGCCGGCCCGCTCGGCGGCACCAGCGCCCTGTCGGCAGGCACGAGGCTGTCGAGATGGTCGAGGATGACGGCACTGTCGATGACAGCCTCGCCGTCGTCGAGCACCAGCACCGGGACACGTCCGATCGGGTTGACCCGGCGCACCGCTTCCCCGCCCTCCCCGAACGGCATGACGGGGGTGTGCTCGAAGGGCAGCCCATAATGGTGGAGGGTGACGGCGACGCGCCGGACGAAGGGGGAGTTGTAGCGGCCGATCAGGCGCATGGGTCCGTCCTTTCGCTCAGGCCGCGGTCGGCATGCCGGGCTGGACGCGGCGATAGCCCAGCGCCTCGGCGACATGCAGGCGGCCGACACCGGTCGCCCCGTCGAGGTCGGCCAGCGTGCGCGCGACCTTCAACACCCGGTGATAGCCGCGCGCCGACAGGCGCAGCCGCTCCGACGCCTCGGCCAACAGGGCCCGACCCGGCTGGTCCGGCGTCGAAACGCGGTCCAGGTCCTCCCCGGTCAGCGCGGCGTTGATCGCCCCGGCCCGTTCCAGCTGTGCCGCCCGCGCCGTCGCCACCCGGGCGGCGACCTCCGCCGAGCCCTCCCGTGCTGCCGGCAGGGCGAGGTCCGCGGGGCGCACCGCCGGCACCTCGATATGCATGTCGATGCGGTCGATCAACGGCCCGGACAGCCGGCTCTGATAGTCGGTCGCACAGCGCGGCGCCTTGTTGCAGGCCCGTTCCGGGTCGTCCAGATGGCCGCAGCGGCACGGGTTCATCGCCGCCACCAGCTGGAAGCGGGCCGGAAAGGAAACATGCTGGTTGGCGCGCGCGATCACCGCCCGGCCGGTTTCCATCGGCTGGCGCAGGGTCTCCAGCGCCGGTCGCGCGAATTCCGGCAGTTCGTCGAGGAACAGGACGCCGTTGTGGGCGAGCGAGATTTCCCCGGGCTTGACCCGGACCCCGCCGCCGACCAGCGCCACCAGGGAGGCCGAGTGGTGCGGGTCGCGGAACGGCCGGCGGCGCATCAGCCGGCCCTCCTCCAGCGTCCCGGCGAGGGAATGGATCATCGTCGCCTC
>CAYNIS010000534.1:1086-2543 GCA_964397055.1 uncultured Rhodospirillaceae bacterium
GGGGGTCAGCGGCGGCAGCAGGCCGGGCAGGCGGGCGGCCAGCATCGACTTGCCGGATCCCGGCGGGCCGATCATCAACAGGTTGTGGCCGCCGGCCGCCGCGACCTCGACCGCGCGCTTGGCCATTTCCTGGCCCTTGACGTCGACCAGGTCCGGCAGCGTGCCCTCCTCCAGCGGTTCCATCCGGCGTTCCGGCGGGGTCAGCACCTGTTCGCCCTTGAAATGGTTGATCAGCGCCAGGAGGGAGGTCGGGGCGAGGACGTCGACCTCCCCCGCCCAGGCGGCTTCGGACCCGGACGCGGCCGGGCAGATCAGCCCCTCCGACCGGCTGGCGGCGTGGAGTGCTGCGAGCAGGGTGCCGGCGACCGGGGTCAGGCCGGCATCCAGCGCCACTTCGCCCACCGCCAGATAGCCCTGGACCTGGTCCGCGCCGATCACCCCCATTTCGACGAGGAGGCCGAGGGCGATCGGCAGGTCGAAATGGCTGCCCTCCTTCAGGACGTCGGCGGGCGCGAGGTTGACCAGGATTCGCTTGGCCGGCAGGGAGAGGCCGATGGCGTGGAGGGCACCGCGCACCCGTTCCCGGCTCTCCGCGACCGCCTTGTCCGGCAGGCCGACGATCGGGAAGCCGGGCAGGCCCGGGGCGAGCTGCACCTGGACGTCGATGTCGAGGGCGTCGGTCCCCTGAAATGCCACCGTGCGCACGCGCGCGACCAAGCCCGCCTCCCCCGTCGTTGCCGGCGCCAAGGGTAGGCAACGCAGCCTGCCAATGCACGCGCCATGGTCATGTTCGCCCGGGTCCGAGCATCAGGCCCAGTCCAAGGAGAATACAGGCCGCGAAGAACAGCCTGCGGAAGGCATGCTCGTCCAGATGACGACGCAGCCGCGCGCCGAGCGCCATGCCGACGACGGCGGGCAGGATCGCCAGAACCGATGCCGTGCCGATGGTGGCGCCGACCCGGCCGGCTGCGCCCAGCGCCAGCCCCAGCATGGCGGTCGAGAGCAGGAATTGTGCGCCCATCGCCTGCACCAGTTGGTCGCGCGGCAGGCCGCTTGCCGGCAGATAGACCAGGCCCGGGCCGACGAAGCTGCCGGTGAGGCCTGTCAGGACGCCGTTGATCGCCCCGGCGCCGATCCCGACCGGCACATGCCATCCCGCCGGGATCTCGATCAACACCCCGCGCAGTCCGTTCAGGCCATAGAGGATCAGGAGCCCGCCGAGGAGGGCGACCAGCCAGCGCCCGTCGAACGCCGGCGCCAGCGCAACACCGATCCAGATGGCGGGGGCGAGGGCCAGCAGAAACGGCCAGATGTGCTCAAGGATCGCGCGGCCCTGGCCGCCGGTCGCCGCCTGCTGGACATTGGTGACCAGGGACGGCGCGAGCATCAGCGCCACAGCCGCCTCCAGCCCGGTGAACGCGGTCAGAAGGCCGAGCGCGATGGTCGGCAGGCCGAGC
>CAYNIS010000535.1:0-2537 GCA_964397055.1 uncultured Rhodospirillaceae bacterium
CAAGAAGGCGGCCCGCGACCGCCGTCAGGAGACCAAGAAAAGGCGCGAGCAGGCCCGCCACGACCGCGCCAAGGCCTGGCACGAGCGCAGAAAGACCGATCTCCTCCACCTCGGGGAGGAGGTCTCCGGCGGCCTCGCCAAGTCGGGCGACACCATCGAAGAGCTGTTGCGGTTCCACCGCGCCCCGGTACTGACAAGCCCCCTCGACGTTGCCAAGGCGATGGGCATCTCCCTCGCGGAGTTGAGGTTCCTGGCCTTCGATCGGGCGGTCGCCCGGACCACCCATTACAGCCGCTTCCAGCTGCCCAAGCTTTCGGGCGGCTGGCGCCTCATCTCCGCCCCGAAGCCGCGGCTGAAGCGGGCGCAGTATTGGGTTCTGGAGAACATTCTGCTGCAACTGCCGGTGCAGGATGCCGCCCAGGGCTTCATGATCGGCCGGTCGATCGTAACCAACGCCGAAAAGCACACCGGCCGCCCGCTGGTGATCAACCTGGACCTCAAGGACTTCTTCCCCTCCGTCACGTTCCCAAGGGTAAAGGGCGCGTTCCGCGGGATGGGCTATTCGGAGGCGATGGCGACCCTCTTCGCACTCCTGACCACCGAGCCGGACCGCGACGAGATAGAGATCGACGGCCAGACCTGGCACGTCGCCAACGGCCCGCGCCGCCTGCCGCAGGGCGCGCCGACCAGCCCGGCCCTGACCAACTGGATCTGCCGCAAGCTCGACCGGCGTCTGACCGGGGCGGCGGCCAAGGCCGGCTACACCTATACCCGCTACGCCGACGATCTGACCTTTTCGGCCAACGACAAGAAGGCGGTCGACGGGGCCAGCGCGCTGATCCGCCTGGTTCATCGCATCGTCGAGGACGAGGGGTTCGTCGTTCATCCGGACAAGACCCGGATCATGCCGGCCGGCCGCCGACAGGAGGTCACGGGACTGGTCGTCAACCATCGCGTCGGGGTCGATCGCGCGCGTCGGCGACGGTTTCGTGCCCTCCTCCACCGGTTGCGGACCGACAGCCCGAAACCGCCGAGTTGGAGCGGCACCGGCGACCTGGCGAGCATCGTGCATGGCTTTGCGAGCTTCCTGTGGATGGCGAACACCGACCACGGCCTCGCCGCGCGCGAACAGATCGCGATGCTGGGACCGGCGATCGGGCGCAAGAGAGGGCGCCCGCCGTCGCCGCTCAACCGCACAGCCTTTCGGGAGGCGGCGGCACGTGGCAAGGCCCCGCGCCAGCCCTGGTGGGAGCCGCGCGAGCCCGAAGCACCGAGTGCGCCGTCGATCCTGAAGCCAGCGCAAGAGAAGAAGCGGAGCACGTTCGAGCGGCTGATCGGTGCCGGCCGGCGCCAGGCGCACGGCACCCCAGCCGAGACCACGGTCGGTGTCGGCGCGCCGCCGCAGTTCCCGGAACCGGCCAAAGGGGCCGGCTGGCTCACCTGGGTCGGGCGGATCCTGCGCGGCATCCTCGCTATCTACTTCCTGATCCTTCTCTTGCAGGTGAACCCGGCCATCGCCCTTCTGGCCGTCGCCGTCTATTTCGGCGCCCGCCGCTTCCGGACGAGAGGACGGCGGAAGTGATCGAGCCGCACGCCGGGCCGCGCGTTGCGCTGGTCTACGACTTCGACGGAACGCTGGCGCGCGGCAACCTGCAGGAACGCCGCTTCATTCCGGAGATCGGGATGACACCAAAGGCCTTTTGGGAGGAGGTTAAGGCACGCACGAAGGCGGAGGATGCGGACGAAATCCTCATCTACATGATGCTGATGGTGGAGAAGGCGGCGGCGCGCGGCCCGCCGATCTCGAGGGATATGCTCGCCCGCCACGGGGAAGCCGCGGATCTTTTCGACGGGTTGGCCGACGGTGGCTGGTTCACACGTATCGACAAGGCTGCGCGCGACCTCAGCCTCGGCTGCGACCACTACGTGATCTCATCCGGCATCGACGAGATGATCCGCGGCTGCCCGATCTACGACCGGTTCCGGCGGGTCTATGCATCGAGCTATGCCTACGGCGCCGATGGCAATGCCATCTGGCCGAAGGTCGCGATCAACTACACGACCAAGACCCAGTTCCTGTTCCGCATCAACAAGGGCATCGAGACCGTCTGGGACAACACCGGCATCAATGCCTGGATCCCGGAAGAAGAGCGCCCGATGCCGTTCAAGCGGATGATCTTCATCGGCGATGGCGAGACCGACATCCCGTCGATGAAGCTGGTGACCGAATACGGCGGACATTCGATCGCGGTTTACGATCCCAACCGCGCCCCGCGCGACATCGCCAAGGTCGACCACCTGATCGCGGAGAAGCGGGTCGATTTCGTCGCGCCCGCGGACTATACGGAAAACGCGACGCTCGACATCCTGGTGCGCGGCATCCTGGGCCGGATCGCCCGCGCCGAGGGCTACCGCCCCTAACTCAGATCGATTGCATGCGCCTTGAGCGCGTCGAGCGGGCAGCTCTCCAGCGCCGCCTCATGGGTTGCGGTCAACACCACCTTCGGCGCCATGCCGGCGTCATAGGCCTCGCGCAC
>CAYNIS010000536.1:0-2532 GCA_964397055.1 uncultured Rhodospirillaceae bacterium
GCGATGCTCGGCACCGTGGCCAGCGACCTGGCGCTGACGCTGGGGGCGACCGGCGGGGTCTACATCGCCGGCGGCATCGTGCCGAGCCTGGGCGACTGGTTCCTGGAAACCTCGGGATTTGCCGAGCGCTTCGTCGACAAGGGCCGGTTCCGCGACTACCTGACGCCGATCCCGGTCTCAGTCGTCACGGAGCCGCTGCCCGCCTTCGTTGGTCTCCAGGCGATCCTGGCGCAGGACGCCACCTGAAGCTCATACGGGCCGGGCTGCCGGGGCATCGGCCATCGCGGCATCGATCGCCGCCGCATCGGGCATCGACGACTGGGCACCGATCGCCGTGCACGCAAGGGCACCGGCAACCGAAGCCCTGGCGAGCGCCGTCGGCAGCGGGTGACCCTGATCGAAAGCGGCCGCGAGCGCGCCGCAGAAGGTGTCGCCGGCCCCGGTCGTGTCGACCACCGCGACCGGCATCGCCGGCACGCGCCAGGTACCGTCCCGGCCGGACGCGATCACGCCATCGCCCCCTAGCGTCAGGACCACCGTGTTGCCGAGCCGCGCGGCAAGGGCGCGCGCCAGGGCGGTCGGGGTGTCCGCGGGGATGTCAAGGCGGGCGGCGAGGGCTGCGGCCTCCCCTTCGTTGAGGATCAGCCGGTCAACGCCGGTGAGAACGGCTTCGGGCAGGTCCATGACCGGTGCCAGGTTCAACTGGATCGCGGCACCCCGGCCACGCGCGCGCGCGATCGCCGCCGTCGTCGCGGCCATCGGCAATTCGCCCTGAAGCATGAGAGTGGCGGCAGGCACCAGGAGAGCTTCCGGCAGCAGATCGGCGGTGACCTGCCGGTTGGCCCCGCTGGCAACCAGGATGCGGTTCTCACCGCTCTCCTCCAGCCAGATCACGGCACAGCCGGTCGGGTCCGTGACCGTCACGACCGGGCCGGCATCCACCCCCGCATCGGCCAGGGCGCGGCGCACCGGCTCGGCGAAGGGGTCGGTCCCGACCGCCCCGACCATGATGACGTCCGCACCGGCGCGCGCGGCGGCCACCGCCTGGTTCGCCCCCTTGCCGCCGGGCAGCGTCGCATAGTTGTCGGTCAGCACGGTTTCGCCCGCCGCCGGCAAGCGGCGGGCGCGCATGACGAGATCGACGTTGATGGAGCCGAAGACGACCAGCATGCGCGGGCCGCCTCACCGCTCGATCGCGCGGCCGTCAGTGCGACATCAGAACCGGCACGGTCATGTGGTGCATGATCGTGCGCGTCGCCCCGCCGACCAGCATCTCGCGCAAGCGCGAATGGCCATAGGCCCCCATGACCAGGAGATCGGCCCCGAGGTCGGAGATGTTGTTGAGCAGCACGTCCGCCGGCTCCAGCCCGTTGGCCTCGACATGGCGGGCCTCCGCATCGATGCCGTGGCGCTTCAGCCGCTCGACCATGGCCCGCGACGGGGCGGTCGAATGCACCGAGTGCGAGACCGGGCTGTCGATCGAGAGCACGGTGACGTGGTCGGCGGCCTGCATCAGCGCCCGGCAGTCGGAAACGGCGCGAGAGGCTTCGCGGTCGCCGTTCCAGGCGACCATGATGTGGCGGCAGGCCGGGACCTTCGCCCCGATATAGGGCACCACCAGCATCGGCCCGCCGGAGACCATGACCAACTCGTCCGGGCTGACCACCGGCATGTCCAGGCTCTCGTCCGGGTCGATCTGGCCGACGACGGTGAGGTCCGAATAGCAGGCGTGGGCGGCCGCGACATCGACCGGGAAGCCGGTCGCGGCGTGGAACTCCGCATTGTGCGCGTGCCCGGCCTTGGCGACGGCGGCGTCGAACTGCGCCTGGGCGTCGGCGGCCATCTGGTTCACCGCCTGACGGTGGGCATCCACCATCTCCGCCGGGACCTGGGCGCCGATGTAGCTCGGCATCTCGAAGGAGGCGACCACGAACAGGCCGGTCAGATGCGCGTCATGCCGAACCGCGAGGTCGAGGGCGACGTCGAGGCGCTGGCTGACATGCTTCGAGGTATCGAGAATGATGAGAATGTTCTTCAATGCCATTGTGTGGCTTCCTCCCTGCCGCCTCTTGCCGTCGGGCTAGTGGTTTTCCGATTCCGACATTTGCGACCCTGTCGACATGAGCCGCCAGGCAAAAGTCGGAATCGGAAAACCACTCGGTAACATATCGTCTCTAGTGGAGTTCCCGAATTCGACGTTTGGTTCGGCATTTGCCGCCAAGGGGATCCGAACGTCGAATTCACTCCACCCGGTACTGTCCCTGGAAATAGCGGGTTTCCGGGGCCTTCGGCAACCCAATCGGCGGGGTGCGTCAGGCCTCTTGAGCGGCGACGGCGACCAGAGTCTGGCCCTCCGCGACCTGGTCGCCGGCAATCGCGCCCAGACGTTCGATCACGCCGTCGACCGGAGCGACCAGCGTGTGTTCCATCTTCATCGCCTCGAGCACGACCAGCGCCTGGCCCTTCACCACCGGATCGCCCTCGCTGACCAGGACGGCGGACACCTTGCCCGGCATCGGCGCGGTCAGCGCA
>CAYNIS010000537.1:0-2530 GCA_964397055.1 uncultured Rhodospirillaceae bacterium
CGGTCGACCGCGGTCTCCACCAGGCGTTGACAGGCCGCTTCCAGGTCGTCGGAAGAGAGGCCGGCGACAAGTTCTTCGGTGCGCAGCATCTCCCAGACCCCGTCGGAGCACAGGGCGAACCCGTCACCGGGCAGGACCGGCGACTGCGCCAGGGTCGGGTCGGGGTCGTCCGGCCCGCCGATCGACTTGGTCAGGCGCCCCTGGTCGGGATGCGTGCCCTGGTCCTCCTCCCGCACATAGCCGAGATCGACCAGCATCTGGACGACGCTGTCGTCGCGCGTCCGGGCGACCTGGCCCCCGTCCCGGAAGAGGTAGAAGCGGGTGTCGCCGACATGGGCCCAGGTGGCGAGGCCGTCGGCGAGGTGCACGATCGCGACCGTCGTCCGCGGTCCGCGGTCGTCCAGCCCGCCGTCCCGGTTGATCGCCTCATGCGCCTCGTGCAGCACGCGGTCGAGGAAGTCGGGGCCGCCGAGCGCCGACAGGTCCGGCGCCTGCCAGAAGCGCTGGACGTGATCGAGGACCGCCTGGGAGGCGCGGGCCCCGTCCATGTGCCCACCCATGCCGTCGGCGACGAACAGGACGGCACGGCCCGCGGCGGGGTCGATGTGGCAGCCGGCCCGGTCCTGCTGTTCCTTGCGCCCGCCGATGCTGCTCGCGACCGCCCACTCAAGCATGACGTGACACCCGGTTTTTCGCCCCGCTCGGACCCCGTGGATGGTGGATACAGGCTCGGCACAGGCGGCACAAGCGCGGCATCCGGCGAGGCCCGGTCGATCGGCACATGGCGCAAAACTTTATCTTGTTTTCAAACTGATACCGGACAATGCTCCCATCATCTCAGAACAAGCGGCGATAACCCATGAGAATTGCGCTCGGACTTCTGGCAGGCCTCGCCCTTTCGGCCTGCGCCGGCCCGGCCCCCGACGCCGCCCTCGGCCGCCTGCCGCCGCCGCCCGGCCCGTCCGCGCCCGAGGTCGCAGCCCGGCCCGCGGTCTGGTTCCTCGACGAGCCGATGCAGTGCGTGCCCTATGCCCGCAAGGTCTCCGGCATCCAGATCCGGGGCGATGCGTGGACCTGGTGGAACCGCGCCGCCGGCCGCTATCGGCGTGGGCCCGACCCCGCCCCCGGGTCGGTCATGGTGCTGGCGCGCAGCGGGCGCATGCGCCACGGCCATCTGGGCGTGGTGCGCCGCGTCGTCTCCGCCCGCGAACTCCAGCTCACCCACACCAACTGGGGCTGGGACCGCCGCACCCGCCGGATGGTGCACGAGGCGATGTCGGTGATCGACGTCTCCCCCGCCAACGACTGGAGCGAGGTGCGGCTGATGAATGCCGTGACCCAGGACTACGGCCGGGTGTATCCCGTCCAGGGCTTCATCCACGCCGAGCCGGCGGGGCGGCCAACCTGACCGAAACGCCAATCTGACAGAACCGAGGGTCCGCGCATGAAGGTCGGCATCATCGGAACCGGCATGGTCGGATCGGCCGCCGCCAACGCGATCATGCTGCGCGGGGCGGCGAGCGAGATCGTCCTGATCGACCGCAACCGGACCCGGGCGACGGCGGAGGCGGAGGACATCCTGCACGCGACCCCGTTCGCCCACATCACCCGTGTGGTCGCCGGCGACTATCCGGACCTCGCCGGGGCCGCCGTCGTCGTCATCGCCGCCGGGGTCAGCCAGCGCGAGGGGGAAACCCGCCTCCAGCTCCTCGACCGCAACGCCGCGGTCTTCGCCGACATCCTGCCGCGCGTTCTGGACGCCACGCCGAACGCGGTCCTGATGATCGCCACCAACCCGGTCGACGTCATGACCCTGATCGCGACCCGGCTCTCCGGCCTGCCGCCGTCGCGGGTGATCGGCACCGGCACGATCCTCGACACCGCCCGCTTCCGGGCGGAGATCGGCCAGCACCTGGGCATCTCGCCGAAGTCGGTCCACGCCTACGTCCTGGGCGAGCACGGCGACAGCGAGGTCCTGGCCTGGTCGGTCGCCGATGTCGGCTCGCTCGCCGTCGCCGACTTCGCCCGGCAGACCGGCCGCCCGATCACCGACGCGGTGCGCACCCGCATCGACGAGAATGTGCGCCGGGCCGCCTATCGCATCATCGAGGGCAAGGGGGCCACCTGGTACGGCATCGCCGGCGGCATCACCCGTGTCGTCCAGTCGGTCGGCCATGACGAGAACTCGGTGCTCACCGTCTCCTGCGTGACGGAGACGGTGGAGGGCGTCGGGCCGGTGGCACTCTCCCTGCCGCGGGTGATCGGCCGCGGCGGCGTGGTCGACACGCTGGTCCCGAACCTGTCGGCGGACGAGCACGCGGCGCTCAAGACCAGTGCCGAGACCCTGGTCGCCGCCGCCGAAGGCCGCTGGTAGCAACCCGGCTCGGGTCAGCCTGCCCGGCGCGGGTCAGCCGGCCCGGTTCGGGCCGCGCCCCGGGATTTCCACGCCGGGGCCTTCCAGCATCAGCCAGTCGACCTCGATGCGGAGGTCGGCGGGACCGCCGCCGACCCCGCCGGATGGCCCGATGCC
>CAYNIS010000538.1:0-2526 GCA_964397055.1 uncultured Rhodospirillaceae bacterium
GTGACCCGTGGCGCCAATGTGCGCACCGGGCCGAGCACCTCCGCCCAGCGGATCACGGCGCTGCCGCAGGGCACCGTCGTCGCCCTCACCGGCTACTCGCGCGACGCGGAGGGCAACATCTGGAAGTCGATCCGGCTCGACAACGGCGAGCCGGCCTATGTCTTCGGCAGCCTGACCGCACCGCAGGGTTCCGCCGCCGCCAACCAGGCGCTCGCCGCGGCCCGCCCGGCGCCCGCTCCGGCACCGACCCCGGCCCCGGCGCCGACCACCCAGGCGGCAGCGGCACCGACCGTCGTCGCCCCGCCGATCCCGGCGACCGCCGACGATGCGACGAAGGCGGCGATCGTCAGCCAGACCAACCTGGTGAAGCGCGAGAGCTTCTCTGGAGAGGTCGAGCAGTCGGAAGCGGAGGCCGCGGTGGCGTTCGACCTCGACGCGCTCGGCACCGCGCAGGCCCCGGGGACCCAGCCGGATGTCGAACGGGCGGCGGTCGACTTGGACCCGGCCCTGGTGACCGTCCGCATTCGGGCCTAGTGGTTTGATCCCGACATTTGCGACCCTGTGGACATGAACCGCCAGGCAAATGTCGGAACCGTAAAACCACGCGATAAGATGTTGTTTCTATGGGAGTTTCCGAATTCAACGTTTGGGTCGGCAGTTGCTGCCAGAGGGATCACGACGTCGAATTCACTCCACCAGCGCGATTCCCGAGCGGACTTCATCAGTCCGCGACGACAATTTGCGCGCCAGTTCAATAGTTTGATCGTTTTCCTCACCGCCAGACTGGTTCAGTCTGGCTGGAAACTGCTCCAGTGTCCTGATTCCGAAGTTCGCTGCCAGGGCGTGGCCCGCGCGCTTGCGAACTTCGGAATCGAGAAGGACACTAGATTCAATGGGTTGCTAGTGTGATTCAGATCGAGAAGGTCGCACTCAACTCGCGTGTAGAGCGATCGACCTTCTCGAGCATCACACTAGCCCGGCAGGTACAGTCGCCACATGGCCAAGCTGTTGACATAGTGCGTGCCATAATTCGGGGGGCGCCTGACCGGGCGTCCCCCGTTCGGTTTTGAGAAGCCCCCGTGCGCCGGAACGGCGCCGGCCGTCTCGAGGGAAACCCATGCCGCACCCCAGCCCGACGCGCCTCCTGATCCTGGCCCTTCTCCTCATCGCCGCGATGGCCGCGGCCGTGCCAGCCGCGGCGGCACCGCCGGCCGAGCCGTTCCTGCGCGTCGAAACCGGCATGCATGGCGGCATCATCAACCGCCTCGCCATCGTCGCCGAGGCGGGCGAGGTTATTACCGCATCCGACGACAAGACGGCCCGATCGTGGTCGATCGCGGACGGCTCCCCCCGTGCCATCATGCGCGGTTGGGTCGGCGCCGCGGACGAAGGGGCCCTCTACGCCGTCGCCGCCCACGAGCGCTTGGTCGCCGCCGGCGGGCGCACCGGGATCGAATGGGACGGCCGGGGATCGGTCTATTTCTTCAGCCGCGTGCGCGGGGACAAGGTCGGCGCGATCGGCAACCTGCCGAGTGCGGTCACCTCCCTCGACTTCTCCGCCGACGGCGAGCTGCTGGCAGTGGGCCTCCAGGGCGGGGCCGGCCTCCTCGTCTACCGCTTCCGCCAGGGCCAGCAGGTTCTGGCCGACACCGACTACCAGGACACCGTGACCTGGGTCGACTTCGCGCCGGACGGCCGGCTCGCGGTCGCCTCGGCCGACGGCCAGGTGCGCATCTACAATGCCGACATGACCCTGGCCGCGCGCCAGCCGCTCGCCGGCGGGGCGGATCGGCCGTGGTCGGTCAAGTTCTCCCCCAACGGCCAGTTCCTTGCGGTCGGAACCTCGACGGGTGCGGCTGTCCACATCCTGGACGGGGCGCAACTGACCTCCTTGCAGCGGTTGATCGGGGACGATGCGGCAACCGGCGCCTTCACCGCCGTCGCCTGGACGCCCGACAGCGCCGGGCTCTACGCCGCCGGTACCTATCGCAATCCGCAGAACGAAAATGTCATCCGCCGCTGGGCTGGGGGCGATGCGACCGATTTCGTCGCCGGATCCGACGCCGTCACGGACCTGCACGTCCTGGCCGACGGCCGACTGCTGTACGGGACCGCGGAACCGACGCTGGCGCTGCTCGACGCCCAGGGCCGCGCCCAGTGGAAGCAGGCGCGCCAGCATGCCGATTTCCGCGATGCCATGGACGGCGTGTTCCGGCTGTCCGCCGATGGCCTGACCGTCGACTTCGGGACGCGCCAGGGGGGACGCGATCCCAAGCGCCTGAATGTCGTCGATCGCCTCTACGGTCCGGATCCGGCGGGCGGGCCGGTGATGACCCCGCCCCAGGACCGTGCCGGCGGGGTCGCGGTCACCGACTACCGCAACACCGCCGCCCCGAAGATCAACGGCACGCAGTTGCCGCTGGAAACGGCGGAACTGGCGCGCAGTGCCGCGGTTGCCGCCGACGGCAGTTCGGTCGTCATCGGCACCGACTACTACATCCGCCACTATCAGGGGGCGGCGGAGAC
>CAYNIS010000539.1:0-2524 GCA_964397055.1 uncultured Rhodospirillaceae bacterium
GGGGCCGCCGCCAGCAGACGGTTTTCCTGGTGCTGCAGAAGCGGCCGGAGCGTGCGCGCGAAAACCATGAAATCCTCGTCGGCGAACAGGTCCTTCCAGAACGCGCGACGGTCGGCGTCGTCGTCGAACTTCCAGAGATGGATCAGCTGGTTCAGCGCGCCGATGTCCGACAGGAAGTAGCCGACCAGCTTCTTCGGGTGGCGCTCGATCACCGGCCAGCCGAGCGTTCGGTATGCCTCCACCACCTCCGGCATCTTGCCGACGTGGACCGTGTAGGTGCGCATTTCATAGATGGCCATGTCGCTTCCTCTCCTGAAGACCCGTCAGGCCGCTGCCAGCGACCACGACAGGACGATCGCGAAATAGGCAACGCCGGCCGCATAGCCGGCGGCTGCGACGGCGATGCCGGTGCGGATGACGCGGCTTTGATGGCGCCGCCAGAGCATGACCGAAAGGCCGAGCGCCATCACCGCCTCCAAGGGCGCGGCGATGCGGCCGTAGTGGTTCGGGTCCCAGTACGACACCGGGCTGTTGAATCGCCAATCGGTGAGCGGCCAGAGATGGCGGTAGGCATCGTCGTTGTGGGTCAGGAAGTCCGCCCCGACATGGGTCAGCGCGCCGATGGAGAACACGGTCAGGAGCGGCAGGCGCATGCCCAGGCCAAGGCCGAGCGCGACCAGGAACAGCGGGGCCGAATTGGTGAAGGCGAGGGCGTTCTGCCAGCGCGCGGAGAAGAACGCGACGTCGAAGATGTGCTGCGGCGTGTCGCCCAGCACGAAGCGGTCCCAGGCGAACAGGACGAAGAGGGTCACGTCCGGCATCAGCGACCCGAGGATCGTGGCGGTGTTGATCGATCGCTCCCCGGGCTTGCCGGCGACGGCAAGGGCGATCAGCGCGTGGGTCGGTGTTTGCAGGGGAGCAGTCCCGGATTTCGGATCGACCGGCCCGCCCATCAGACGGGAACCTCGGACCGTCGGCAACAGGCGAACCCGGTGTTCGTGGCATCAGGACGGGAAAATGGCCGCAATCATCCCATATCAGGCGCGATGCGGTAGCGACCGCAGCCATGGAGGCGACGGCGACGGCGGGTTGATGGAAATCCGGCCGCGCCCCGTTCACTTTTGACAACTGGGGACATCAGACCATGCGACCGACCTCGATCCTGGCCGCGACCGCCGCCAGTCTCCTTCTCGTCCAGGCGGTTCCGGCCGGTGCCGAAACCGTCGACCTCGGCGCCATTCCGGCCGGCACCTATCGGCTGGATCCGCTCCATTCCAACGTCCTGTGGAAGGTCAGCCACCTCGGCTTCGCCAACTTCATCGGGCGCTTCAACGACTTCGACGCCACGCTCGAATACGATCGGGAAAACCCGGAAGCGAGCACGCTGACCGTCACCATCGATCCGACCTCGATCGACGTGAACCTTCCGGATTTCGAGACCAAGCTCTCGACCGACGCCAACCTGTTCAACACGGGCGCGCATCCTGAAATCACCTTCCGCTCGACCGAGATCGACCAGGGCGAGGGCGTGACCGGCACCGTCACCGGCGACATGACCCTGCTCGGCAACACGGCACCGCTGACCTTCCAGGTGAGGTTGAACGGGGCCAAGCCGAACCCGTTCAACCAGGCCTTCACCCTGGGCTTCTCGGCGACCGGCGTCGTCGAGCGCGCGAATTGGGGCATGGATTACCTGGTCCCGAACATCGGCAACGCCGTCGAGGTCGAGATCGAGGCGGAGTTCAAGCACCAGGGGAACTGACCCCGGTCGTTCCGGACCGGCGGGCGGGTGAGCCGAGGTGCCGCCTTGGCAAACCCGCCCCGCACCCTGAAAGTCGGGTTCGGGATCGATCCGACCGCGGTATCGGAAAGCAAGAGGGCACGGCGATGCTGATTGGCAACTCGACGGCGCGCTACGGGGTCGTCGCCCTCAGCCTTCATTGGCTGATCGCGGCTGCGATGGTCTTCATGCTCTTGCTCGGCAACGTCATGGTCTGGATGCCGGAATCGAGCTTCTGGACCTATGCCGTCTTCCAGCTTCACAAGTCGCTGGGGATCACCATCCTGCTCCTGACGCTGGCGCGGATAGCCTGGCGCGTCGCCCACCCGCCGCCGCCGCTGCCCGACGATCTGAAGCCGTGGGAACGCCATGCCGCCCATGCCGGTCATCTGGCCCTCTATGGGCTGATGCTGGGCCTGCCGCTGAGCGGCTGGCTGCTCGTGTCCGCCTCCACCCTGGGCATCGAGACCTGGATGTGGGGGCTCTTCAAGCTGCCCTATTTCTCCGTCTTCGAGACCATGGGCGAGGGCGAGCGCAAGGCGGCCTATGACGGCCTCGTCAACGCCCACTGGCTGCTCGGCTGGGCCGCCGTCGGCCTGATCGGGGTTCATGTCGGGGCGGCGGTGAAGCACCATCTGGAGCTCTCCCCGTCGATCCTGGAGCGCATGCTGCCGGGCCGCGGCACGCCGGGGGCCGAAGCCGAAACGCCGGCGCCGAGCCGAAACGAAGTGGCGTTGGCATCCG
>CAYNIS010000540.1:0-2504 GCA_964397055.1 uncultured Rhodospirillaceae bacterium
GGCTGGACCGCTCGGTGGTGGACTTCCGGACCTGGGCCGAGCAGTTCTATCCGAACAACGACCCGTACATCACGCTGGAGGAGGCCGGGCGCAAGCGCTTCTCCTGTTTCCTGGTGCCGCATGACGCGCCCGGGCTCACCATCGTCGACCCGCGCACCTACGACTTCCTGAAGCCCGCCCCGCATTGCGAACTGAAGCTGGAGGAGGTGCGTCTCGGCGCCGACGCTGTGATCGGCCCGCTGCACCAGGGGTTCGAGACCATCGCCGGCCCGTTCCGCGACGTCGAGGACACGGTCGGGACCGGGCCGATGGCCGGCGGCCTGCGCTTTCTGGTCGACGGGATCGCCCACCACCGGGCGGCCCGGGGCGACCTCGACGATGAAACCGCGGCAGAACTTGGCGCGCTGGCCGCCCGCGCGGCTGCCGTGCGCACCCTCTCCGAACGGCTGGCGCTCAGGCTGGAGGGCGGCGAGGTCGGCTCGGACGCGCACACCCAAGACCTGATCGCCTGCCGGGAACTCGCCGGCGACATCATCGACCGGGTCGGCCGGATGGCCGATCTGGAAAGCGCGGATGAAGCCTTGCGGCTCAACCACCGCGACTTGGACAAGTCGCACAGCGTCGCGCGCTATGCCCGCCTCGTGAAGCTTCAACGACTGGGACGCAAGACCGCCAATGGTTCACCCTGACCCCGATCTCGACCTCTCGCCCAAGGAGCAAGAGGTCAATCACAAGCTGGCTTCGGTGGAAGGAGTGACAGAGGGCCTGCGCGGTTCCGGCTACATCGCCAACCGCTCGATCGCGACCTCGGTCTACCTTTCCCACCACCTGAAGAAGCCGATCCTGGTAGAGGGGCCGGCCGGGGTCGGCAAGACCGAGCTTGCCAAGGCCCTCGCCGAGTATCTCGATCTGCCGCTCATTCGCATGCAGTGCTACGAGGGGCTGGACGAGGCGAAGGCCCTCTACGAATGGAAGTACGGCAAGCAGCTGCTCTACACCCAGATCCTGAAGGACAAGATGTCCGGCGCGTTCGAGGGGACGGCGACCCTCAAGGAGGCGATGGACCGCCTCCATGACTTCGGCGACCTGTTCTTCGATCACCAGTTCCTCGAGCCGCGCCCGCTCCTGCGGGCCCTGCAGGCCGATACCGGCACCATCCTCCTGATCGACGAGGTCGACAAGTCGGACCAGGAGTTCGAGGCGTTCCTCCTCGAAATCCTCTCCGACTATCAGATCTCGATCCCGGAAATCGGCACGATCGAAGCGACCGTGCCGCCGATCGCGATCCTGACCTCCAACAACGCGCGTGACATGGGCGACGCCCTGAAACGGCGCTGCCTGCACCTGTTCATCGACTTCCCCGACCAGAAGCTGGAGGAAGCGATCATCGGCGTGCGTGTCCCCGGCGTGGATGCCAGCCTGAAGCGCCAGATCACCGCCTTCATCGCGCAGGTGCGGGAGATTGAGCTGAAGAAGCTGCCGTCGGTCTCGGAAACCATCGACTGGGCGCGGACCCTGGTCCTGATGCACGCGCAGAAGCTGGAAACCCAGATGGTCCGCGACACGCTGAACGTGCTCTTGAAGTTCGAGGAGGACATCGCGGCCCTCGACCGGCAGGTCCCGTCCCTGGTGTACAAGGCGCAGGCGGAAGCCGGCCTGACGCCCGGTACCCCGGTCGGCTGACGGCGAAGCGGAGGCGGGCGTGCGCGAGCCTTTGACCCGGTTCCTGTCGGCTCTGCGCCGGGCCGACGTACGCGTGTCGACTGCGGAGTCGATCGACCTCTTCAACGCGGTGT
Organism: uncultured Rhodospirillaceae bacterium; assembly: GCA_964397055.1. Classification (GTDB taxonomy): domain Bacteria; phylum Pseudomonadota; class Alphaproteobacteria; order CAYNIS01; family CAYNIS01; genus CAYNIS01. The sequence continues at coordinate 1,797 of CAYNIS010000540.1, forward strand.
CGGTGGTCGGCTACGGCAACCGGCAGCTCTTGAAAGACACGCTGCTCATCACCCTCGCCAAGACGGAGGCGGAGAAACAGACGCTCGACGCCTGCTTCGACCTCTACTTCACCCGCGACCTGGCCGATGTCGGCGGCGAGGGAGAGGGCGGCGGCCTCGATGAGGATGTGGTCGGGTCGGATCTCGCGCGGCTCCTGGCGGAGGGGGACGAAGCCGGCCTGATGGCGGGCATCGAGGAAGCCGCCGACACCGTCGGGCTGGAGAACATCCGTTACTTCACCCAGACCAATATCTACGCGCGTCGGATCCTGGAGCAGCTCGGCATCGAGGCGCTGGAGCGCGAGATCTCCGCGCTGGCGCAAGCCGCGGGAGGCGAGGACCAAGGCCCCGGTCAGGGCCAAGGCCAAGGTCAGGGCCAAGGTCAGGGCCAAGGTCAGGGCCAAGGTCAGGGCCAATTGCAGCGCCGGCAAGGTTGGTGTCATGTTCCATGGTCTGTCCTGTCGGGTTGGATCGCCCAGCGCGCAGGCTCATGGAACACGCCATAGGCGTTTGATTGAAACAGCGGGTGTTTCACATGAAAGGTCGCGCCAAGCTGGCTGATGGCAAGGTGTCCGCGCTCGCGCACATTGACCGTTGTTGTGTACATGTCAGACACCAGACTGAGCGGGGCCGAGGTCATCTCGATCTGACCCTCGCCATCAAGCACTG
>CAYNIS010000541.1:0-2504 GCA_964397055.1 uncultured Rhodospirillaceae bacterium
CCCTGGTTACGAGCGACATGCTCATCCGAACAGGCGCGGGCGAGGACAAAGTGACCCTGACACGTGCAACGATCCTCGGCTCGACCAACATCAACCTCGGTGAGGATGACGACATGCTTGAGGTGATCGACTCGCTGTTCGCCGGCCATGTCCTGGCTGACGGCGGTTTGGGTGACGACCTGCTGACGCTGCTGGGCGACAACTGGTTCCTGACGGGTCGCCAGGCCAAGGGCTTCGAAACGGTCATCCGGTAGTGTCCTCACGTTGCTCAACGAACCACGGCCTTTGATCGGGAAGAGTCGCATGCCCAGAAAGCAACCCGGCCGGTGAGGCACCAGGCGATAACCAAGCTCCTCACCGGCCCAACATCTCCCACGGTGCTCGTGATGTGCGCAGAGCGGGTGATGGCAGTGACAGCTTCACCTATACCGTGAGCGCCAGCGCCTCGGTGGTGGCGGACACCGCCCGGCAGGCAGATGCCCTGTCCACGTCTCCGAGCGTGCTGGGGCTGGAAAAGGGTCAGACGCTGATTCGCCGCACCCCCGGCGCCGACGCCTTGCTCGTCCTCAATGACGGCCGCAGCCTGGCCACCCCCGGCTTCTAGCAGGACTCATGCCGAACTGCCGTCCGTCATCCGCTCGGCCAGCCAATGCTCGAGGTTGCGGGTCGCGGGGTCGAACGCCGCGCCCACCAGCAGTACTTCACGACCGTCCGCGCCGTACTTTTCCGGGTAACGGCGCTGGCGGATCTGTTGCATTGCCTCTTGGGCCGTTCCTTGCAGCTTGAACTCGAACACGAAGATCCGCGCGGCCGTCTTCACCACGGCGTCGATCCGACCCGCTTCGGTACGCACTTCGCAATCGACGTCCAGCGCCAGCAACCTCAACAGGACGAAGAAGATCGTCTGGTAGTATTTCTCGTTACTCAATTGGATGTCGTACGGAATGTCGGCGAAGAAGATGCGCAGCGTCTGCATCGCCCGGTCCACGTCGCCCGACTCCAAGGCCGCCAGCAGGCGGCGCAGGTAGGCGGGCACAATGCTCTTCTCGACGTTCGTGTACGATTCGACCAGGTACTGGCTGAACGCCTCGCGCACCTCCATGTTCGGGTAGTCGAGCCGATACAACGGCTGGCGCGACGTGGGAATCACCTCGCGGATGGTCAGGTAGCCGGTCTGGAACAGCAGGGGCAGCGCCGAAACCCGCTCGACCTCGTAAGCCGAAAAGGCCAACTCGTCCAACGGTTCACGTGAGATTTCCGGGATGCTCAGCCGGCCTGACTTCAACAGCTTGATCAGGAAACTGGGCGTGCCCGTCTCGAACCAGTAGTTAGACAACTCGCCCGTGTCGAGGAACCGGCCCACCGATACGGGGTTGTAGACCCAGGTCTCGGCCTTCGAGAATCGGTAGCCGTTGTACCACCGGCGCATCTGGTCGAGTATCTCGCCAGGCGGGCACCCCCGCTGGGCAGCGACGTGCTCGATGTGCGGAGTGAAGTTCCACTCCAGTTCCTCCTGCGTATAGCCCAGCATGTCGGCGTAGCGGGCGTCCATCGTCAGGTCCACCAGGTTGTTCAGGTCGGAAAAGACCGAGACCCGGCTGAACTTGCTCACGCCGGTCAGCAGCGCGAAGCGAATCTGCGCGTCGCACGTCTTGACGACCGAGTAGAAGGCCTTCAAGACCTGGAGGATCTCGCCGACCACCGGGTTCTCGATGTTGCCCAGGATGGGTTTGTCGTACTCGTCGATCAGGATCACCACTTTTTCGTCGCGGCCGAGCGTCGTGACCAGCGATTCAAACATGTGGTGTGGCTCATCGGTGGACAGATCGATGCCATGCCGTTGAGCCGCCTGCTTGAGGGCCAGGCCCAGGCTATGCTTCAGGCCGGGCGCGTCCCAGGCCTGTTTACTCCCCAGGTCGATGCGAATGACCCGGTACGGTTTCCAGTCGTAGTCGGTGGCGTCCAGGGCCAGACCCTGGAACAGCTCCCGCCGGCCCTCGAAAATGGCCTCCAGGGTCGAGATGGTCAGCGACTTGCCGAACCGCCGCGGGCGCGAAAGGAAATAGACGCCCTTGTACGGGCGCACCAGATCGAACAGCCGGGCTGTTTTGTCGACGTAAACGTACCCGCCCGGGATCAGGTCGGCGAACGTGTACACGCTGGTGGTGATCGGCTTCATGCCGGTCAGCATAACGAATTTCGGCAGAAAAGACAGCTTGCCACGCGGCGACCGCCCGCCCTCACGATGCGCCCGTGGCCTGCCGCGGGACTGGCGGGACTTTTCAACGCCAACAGGTTGCCGTGCGCGACCAAGGAGACGGGATCTGGGCACGACGATCCGAGCGCCTGTCGGAGGAACGACGGAGCCGCGAGGTCCGGCTTCTCTCCCGGGCTGTGAGTTTGCGGCAGGAGGCGGCCCGTCAGCGACGCCAAGCCGAATCCGAGCGTGATAAGGCCCAGAGAGCCGAGGCTCAGGCGGCCGCGCAACGCGAGATCGCGGTGGC
>CAYNIS010000542.1:0-1846 GCA_964397055.1 uncultured Rhodospirillaceae bacterium
CCGGCGATCAGGGCGCGCCAGTCGACCATCGTCTGCGGCCGGTCGGAGGCCTTGAGCGCCAGCCCCCGGTCGATCGCCGCCAGGAACGCCATGGGGTAGCCCATCGGCGCGCGGTCGAGCAGCGGGCGTTCGGTGTCCTGAAGCGCGCGTTCCGGCGCGTCACGCGGGGCAATACCGGTGATGGCGTGACGCAGCGTGGCGGCCAGGCCGTAGACATCCGTCCACGGTCCCTGGCGACCGGTCGACGAATACTGCTCGAGCGCGCCATAGCCGGGCGTCGCGAGGGCGGTCATCGTGCGCGTGTGATCGCCCATTTGCTGGCGGGCGGCGCCGAAGTCCAGCAGCACCGGGCTGCCGTCGTCGCGCAGGTAGATGTTGGCCGGCTTCACGTCGCGGTGGGTGATGCCCTCGGCATGGACGGCTTCCAGCCCGTCGATCAGGCGCTCGGCGATGTGCTGGACCTGGGCCGGGTCGAGGCGGCCCAGCTTCTCCAGCCGCTGGTGCAGGGATTCGCCGGGTTCCCAGTCCATCACCAGATAGGCGGTGCCGTTGGCCCGATACAGCTGATGGACGAAAACGATGTTGGGATGCTTGAAGCGCGCGAGGATGCGCCCCTCGTCGAGGAAGCGGTCGAGGCCCCAGTCGAACAGTGCCTGATCGCGATTGGCGCGGGCGACGACCAGGCTGCCGCTGCGCCCGGCGAACTCCCGCGGGAAGTACTCCTTGATCGCGAAAGGCCGGTCGAGGGCCAGGTGGTGGGCGCGGTAGGTGACGCCGAACGCCCCGGTGCCCAGGACCGATTCGATGCGATAGGCACCGTTCAGCAGGTACCCCAGCGGCAGCGCTTCGGCGTCGGCTACCATCGGGGTCGCTGCCTCCTAGAGCGGGTCCGGACGAACGGTGTGGCCGTGGTTCAACGGGCCATGCCCCTTGCCCAGGTCGGGGGCGGTCCGGATCGCCTCGTGAACATACGCGCGGGCGCGCGCGACGGCCGCGCGCATCTCCAGGCCCTGGGCGATGCCGGTGGCGATGGCGCTCGACAGGGTGCAGCCGGTTCCATGGGTGTTGTGGGTGTCGACCCGTTCCGCCTCGAACACCTCGTCGCCGTCCTCGGTCGCATAGAGGTCGCGGACGTGGCGGCCCATCAGGTGGCCCCCCTTGAGCAGCACCGCCGTCGGCCCGAGCGTGCGCAGCATCTCCCCGGCATGGGTCATGGCGTCCAGATCGCGGATGGTCATGCCGGTCAGGAGTTCCGCCTCCGGAATGTTCGGCGTCAGGATGTCAGCCACCAGGAGCAGACGCCGCTTCAGCGTCGCCACGGCCTCCTCCTCCAGAAGCGGGTGACCACCCTTTGCCACCATGACGGGGTCTAATACGACCGGAATATGTCGATAGGCGGGCCGCTCGATCACGTCGGCGACGGCATCGATGATCTCCGCCGTGCCCAGCATGCCGACCTTGATGCAGTCCGCACCGATGTCGTCCAGCACCAACTCCATCTGCTGCTGGATGAAGCCGGTCGGGACCGGGTGGATGCCGAACACACCTTGCGTGTTCTGAGCGGTCAATGCGGTGATCGCGGTCGCGGCATAGCCGCCGAGGGCGAGAACCGCCTTGATGTCCGCCTGGATGCCCGCCCCGCCGCCGGAATCGGAGCCCGCGACGATCAAGACCCGCCCCGGAGGGGCGACAAGCGTGGTCACTCCGCAGCCTCCGCAGTGACCGCCGTCGCCGTCTCGACGGCCCCGATCACCTGATCCACCGCCTCGGCCACCCGGGCTTCGTCCGGCCCCTCCGCCATCACGCGGATCTTCGGTTCCGTCCCGGACTTCCGGACGACCAGCCG
>CAYNIS010000542.1:1856-2503 GCA_964397055.1 uncultured Rhodospirillaceae bacterium
CGGCCGTCGGGGCCCAACGCGCGCTCCGCCTCGGTGATCGCCATCTTGACCCGGGCAACGGACAGCGGATCGCCGCCGTTGAACCGCTCCGCCTCGTACCGGACCGACCGCAGCACCTGCGGGAACGGGTCGAAGACATGGGCGGCCTCGCTTGCCGGCAAGCCGGACTTCCGCATCACCGCCAGCATCTGCAGGCCGGCCACCAGGCCGTCACCGGTCGTCCCGTGATCCGCCAGGACGATGTGCCCGGACTGCTCGCCACCGATGTTGCAGCCGCGCTCGCGCATCGCCTCGACCACGTAGCGGTCGCCGACCGGCGTGCGGACCAGCCCGAGGCCGAGGCCCTTCAGGGACTCCATGCCCTCCAGCTTTGGCAGGAGCTGGTCCTTGTACTCCTGCATGGCCTTTTCCGTGTCTATCTCCACAGCGTGCAGGTTCTTGCCCAGCTTCTTCACTTCCCCTCCAATCTTCTCCTCGAAAGAGTCCGACAGGGAGTGCGCAGGGTCTGTGGATATGATCAGGACCTTCTTTCCCTTTGAAAGCCATAGCGCTGTCGCGGCAGCTGTTGAGGTCTTGCCCACCCCTCCTTTCCCTCCAAAGAAGAAAAAGGAAGTGGGCTCTTTCTTGCCCCTGAGACTGAAAGCCAT
>CAYNIS010000543.1:0-2493 GCA_964397055.1 uncultured Rhodospirillaceae bacterium
GCTTGCCCAGTGACGGCGCCGAAATAGGCCATTTCGTTTCGCCTACATCTTCGTGCTCGTGAATTCAAACACTTAGACGGCTGCAAGCCCCGGCAGCGGCGAAGCGGCCGGTCGGGGGCGTTTCGTTTCGAGCGCAGTTGGCGAAGCGGGATCCGTTTCGCCGGCACAGCGCGTCGGCTGGTTTTGCGACCGCCGGATCAGATCCTTCACCCATCGCACCGGACCGACCATGGACGTCGTCGAAACGCCGATCGACAAGCTCGTGCCCTATGCGCGCAACCCGCGCCGCAACGAGGAAGCTGTCGCCACGGCCGCCGCCTCGCTGGCCGAGTTCGGCTGGCGTCAGCCGATCGTCGTCGACGAGGACATGGTGATCGTCGTCGGCCACACCCGCTACGAGGCGGCCAAGCGCCTCGGCATGACGAGCGTGCCGGTGCATGTCGCGCATGGCCTGACGCGGCGCAGCTGCGCGCCTACCGGCTGATGGACAACCGCTCGCATCAGAATGCGAGTTGGGATGACGAGCTGCTCAAGCTCGAACTGGCCGATCTGAAGCTCGACGAGTTCGACCTGGCGCTGACCGGTTTCGAGGACGACGAACTGGCCCGTCTCCTGGCCGAGGCGCCCGTCGAGGGGCTGGTGGACGAAGACGAGGTTCCGGAGCCACCCGCCACGCCCGTCACCCGCCGCGGTGATCTCTGGATCCTCGGTGACCACCGCCTGCTGTGCGGGGACTCGACCGCGCCGGATGATGTCACCCGGCTGATGAACGGCAAGCGCGCCGCGCTGTTTGCGACCGATCCGCCTTATCTCGTCGACTATGACGGCACCAACCATCCGACGAAGAAGAGCGCGTCCGCCCGCGCCAAGAAGATTGCCAACAAAGACTGGCCCGAGGAGTACATCGAGCAGAAGCACTGGGACGATTCATCCCAGGGCCCGCAGTTCTACGAGGCCTTCATGCAGGTCGCCATCGACTGCGCCATCAAGGAGGACGCGGCCTGGTATTGCTGGCATGCCTCGCGGCGCCAGGCAATGCTGGAAGCCTGCTGGTCTAAGTTCGACGTTCTGCATCACCAACAGATCATCTGGGTGAAGGACCGCGGCGTGCTCACCCGGTCCCATTACCTCTGGAAGCATGAGCCTTGCTTCATGGGCTGGCGCCGTCCGAACCGCTTGCCCAAAGTGGCTGAAGAAACCCTGCCATCGACATGGGCACTGCCCAGCTTCGCCAAGGACGATCGGCCCGATCATCCGACTCCGAAGCCGATCGACGCCTTTGGCATTCCGATGCGCCAGCATGTGGCGCGTGGCGGGCTCTGCTACGAGCCGTTCTCGGGCTCCGGCTCGCAGATCATGGCGGGCGAAGCCAACGGCCGCCGCGTCTTCGCGATGGAGATCAGCCCGGCCTATGTCGATGTCGCCGTGGAGCGCTGGCAGGCCGAGACCGGTCGCGACGCTATCCTCGACGGCGATGGCCGGACCTTCGGGCAGGTGAGAACCGAGCGGCTGGCGCCTCAGGGAAAAGCTCTTGCAACTCTCGGCTCTGAATAGTAAATCACTGATTGAGTACATATCTCGGCGCTCGTCCAACGGCATCGGAAATAAGGGTGCCAAAGGGGGCGCGGGCGATGAGCGAGGCCGAGTGGCTGGCCATGGTGCGGCGGGATCGGGCGACACGCGCGCTGTCCTATGGGCGGGTTGTGGGACTGATTGCGGTGCTTGCGATCGGCTCGGCAGAGATGACGATGGCTGATGGCGGCGGTGCGGCCACCGGCGTGGCTGCCGGCGGAGGCTGTGCGGCAGATAGCGCCAGCGGTTTTGCGCATCCGGACATCAATCATCGAGGCAGTGTTGACGTGGTTGCGCAGGATGTCCCGGCATCCGGCGCGATGATGCCCGCCAACGCCAGCTCATACCGCCTGAATGTGACGATCAGCTGCAGCGATGGCACGGCTACGGCGGGGTCTGAATTCGCTGTCGCCACCGCTTGCAATGCCGGCTTTGTGCTGGCGGCCGGGGCTTGTTTGCTGGACACCTCAAACGCGCTGTCGACGATCACCGGCCAGGCCGATCAGGCGGTGCTCGCCGGCACGCCAACGGCAGACCTTGCGGCGCCTGTCGGCGATGCGGAGACGGTGGTGGCCGGGCTGACGCTGGCCGGCATCTCCGACAACGAGGCGCTGGTGCCGGATGGGGCCAGCGGCCTGGGCGACACGGCGGTAATCACCGTGCCGGTGACCGACGCAACCGGCGAGGCCGCGACAGCCAGCTTGCAACTCACGGTGCTGCCGACGGAGTTCAAGCTCACCGCCAGCGACGCGGAGGCTGGTGACTATTCCGGGACTTCCAGCGCGTTCGGCAGCTCCGTTGCGGTCGATGGCGACACGGCGGTGATCGGTGCGTCCCGGGTGCTCGGCGACCCCCGCAATCCCGGGGCGGCGTATGTCTTCACACGCAGCGGCACAAGCTGGACCCAGCAGCAAAGGCTGA
>CAYNIS010000544.1:0-2487 GCA_964397055.1 uncultured Rhodospirillaceae bacterium
GATGTTCGATGACCGCGATCGCCGGTCCTGGCTCTCGGATGTATTGGACGACAACATCCCGTCGCCGGTCGAGCGCCAGATCCTTTCCGGCACCCCCCTGATCGAGGTTTCCGACGGCATGCGCTGCGGGGCGGCCCAATCGCTGCTGTGTGCGGAGATCGAGGACATCCGCCAGCGCGTGATCGCGGCGGAGGAAAGCTATCGCGCCGAGTTGATCGCCCTCGATACCGAGGAAGCGATCCTGGGCAGCGATCCGGAAGCCCTGCGCGGCGCGAAGGAGCGCGAAGCCGCCTCGCTGCGCGATGAACTCGACCGGCTGAACGGGCGTGCCACGACCGATACCCTGACCGCGGAGGAAGCCGCCCGCCGCGAAGCTCTGGGTCCTCTGGTCAAGGCGCTCGAAGACACGGTCGCCCAGATCGACGAGGGCACCCGGGCGGAGGCGATCGGGGCCGACCGGCGGCGACTCTACGCCACCTATCGCAGGACGCTGGACGAGGCGATTGCGGATATCGGCGATCGCCGGGCCGAAATCGGCGCTCCCTGGTTCGGCGACACCTCCGCGATCAGCTTCGTGCCGGGCGGCATGCGCTACCGCAGCAAGGTCCAGGGCGTGGTTCGCCAGATCAATCTGGCCGCGAACGATGCAACGGTCCCGGGCGAGCCCATGATCGTGATCGAGCGCACGGACGGCACGATCGAGGCGATCGCGGCGATTAACCACCGCGGCGTCGGCTACCTCGAGGCCGAGGACCAAGTGAAACTCAGCCTCGAGGCGTTCAACCCCGCGCTGTTCGGCGCCGTGGAGGGCCGCGTGACCGATGTCGCCCGTGTGCCGAGCCGGCGCACCGTCGGCCGCCGCGAGCACCGGACCTACCCGGTGCGGATCGCCCTGGTGCCGAACCCGGCGACCGGGGCCGCGGCTACCGTCGGCGGCGGTGGGCGGATGGAATACCCGCTGCGGCCGGGAATGGAGGGCCGTGCGCGTGCCGTGCTAGGTCGGGAACGCTGGCTTGCGCGCCTGTTCACCCGCGGTGGCGGCCACCACGATCGGTAAGGCGCGTCAGCGCTCCTGGCCGTATCGACGATTGCGGAACGAGCGGCGCTCGTCGCGGTTCCGGTCGCGCCGTTCCTCGACCCGTGACACCCGCGACCGCCGTGTGTCGCTGCGCCGGTCGCGCTGGCGCTGCAGACGATCCGTGCGGTTGTCATAGGTCCGGCTGGTCCGCTCGTTGACCTCGTTGCCCCATTCTCGCTCCGCCGGCCGGTCCCGGAACCGGCGACCGCTGCCGAGTTCGCTGCGATCGAGACGGCCGGGCAGGTCCACGTCACGCGGGCTGTGGTCGTTGGTCGGCAGGCTGGCCGTGGACCGTCCAGCGCCGCCGGCGGATGCCGTTGCGGGCGCGCCACGCGCGCCTGACCCTCGCGACGACGGCCTGTTCGGGACCGTTCCGGGTGCTGTCGTTGCCCGCGAACCGCCGCGCAGGCGATCCCGTGCCGCGGTCAGCGATGGCCGCCCGCGCTCGCGTCCGAAGCGCGTCAACTGGCGTTCGCGCGCACTCATGTCGGTCGTGTCGCGGGTGCGGTCGATGCCGCCGCTCTGCCGCGCACGGTCCAGCGACGGCGCGCCGCGGTCGCGGCCGAAACGGCTGCGCTGACGGTCCCGCGCCGACATGTCCGACGTGTTCCGGCTGCGGTCGATACCACCGAAACTCTCGCGCAGGCGCGACAACCGGGACGTCGGCCGGCTCTCCTGCTGGGTGGGCCGCGCCGGCTCCAATTCCAGGCTCGGCGGGGCGGCCCGCTCCGGCATCGTCGCGATGAAACCGCCGGCATCCGGCAGCCCGGTCGATTGCGCGGACGCGGATCCGACAGCCAACGCGGCGATGACGGCGAGGGTCGCAACGGCCGCGGCGGCCCGTGCGGCAGAAGGCATGGCTGGCTCCCCGGCGGGCGGTGAATCAAATCCCAGACTAGCCGGTTCGGGTTAACGGCTCGTCGTCATCCGCTGCATTCTCGCGCCTATTTGAACAGCTCCCCCGTGATCCGGCCGACGCCATAGCCGATGCCGCCGGACCGGCTGAACGAGCGGACCTTGATCTCGCAGGTGTCGGGGTCGGTCCGTCGCCGTCGTCCCCGGCGCCGGCGGCCGGTGCTCTCGAACACGACGATTCGACCCTTGTCGACCAGGGCGGTGCCGCCGATGAAGCGACGGCAAAGCGCGTCCGCTTCCTCTTCGACCACGACGCTCAGGCCGGGATCGCCGCTGATCACGATCCGCACATCCGCCGCGGCGGCGGAGCCGGACGCGATCGTCAAGATGGCGGCGACGGCGAATCCGGTTGCTTGCATACGGCCAGCCATGCTTCCGCTGTCTCCGGGCAGGGTCACGGATGTCGACAGCCGCCTGCGCAAGGAGCCGGCGTCGACGAGGGAGGAAGCATGTCAGGTCGGGTTGGCGGCAAAGTGGCATTGGTGACCGGGGCT
>CAYNIS010000545.1:0-2485 GCA_964397055.1 uncultured Rhodospirillaceae bacterium
GCACCCGACCCACTGGAACCGGAAGCGCCGTCGGAGTTTCAGCGCGCGCTTGACCAGCTCGTCGCGAACCAGCCGTCGCGCCGCCAGGTCGCTCGCGGCACCTACGGCGGTCCGGCCGGAGCCCGGGCCTGGGATACGCCGGGCCAGGACGACCCGCGCGTCGTCCGCTATCTGACCTCGCTCGCGCGGCACCTGTCCCGGCACAAGGACTACCCCCGCGCTGCCCGCCGGCGCGGGATCGAGGGGCGGGTCCTGGTCCGGATCGCCGTCGACCGCAATGGCCAACTGCTGGATGCCGCGATTTCGCGAAGTGCCGGATCGTCGCTGCTCGATGACGCCGCCCTCGACATCGTCCGCAAGGCGGCACCGCTGCCCTCGCCGCCGTCGGACTACGCGTTGCCATCGATGGACATCACCGTTCCGATCAACTTCAAGCTCGGCAATTAGCGCAGCTCCCGAGCGGTCTGTGTCAGTCCACGACGACGATTTGCGCTAACATTCAAAGGGTTGCGCACTTTCCGAGCCGCCGGACCGGTTCGGTCTGGCTGGAAAACGCGCCAACCGGCACCGGCTGAGCCCTCGCGATGCGACCGGACGGCCGCAGCGAATTCGCCCTGACCAGGGTTGAAGAGACCGCAAGGGCGGAATAGGCCAGCACACAGGCGAACGTCGCCGGGGAGAAGGAAAGCCGACCGTCGATCCCCTGCAGGGCGAAGACCAGCACCGGGCCCAGGGCAACGACGACCCCGGTCGTGATCGGCGGGTTGCGGCCGACGCCGAGCTGGAAGACGAAGAGCGGCAGCGCGATCAAGAGGAAGGCGGCGAGCGCCAGTTCCGCCAGGTCGGTGAGCGTGCCGATCCCGGTCGGCTCCGGGCTGGTCTGGAGGGCGACGCCGGCGACACCGACCAGGGCCCAGAAGCGCAGGGCGACCATGGTAGCGGCACTCGCCCCGGCTTCCTGCATGCGCTTGGCGTACAGGAGAGAGATGGTGATCAACACGCCGCTCATGGCACCGCCGGCAAGCCCGACCAGCTGAACGATGACGCTGGCGCCCGCAAGGCCGGAGCTGCCGGAAACCACGACGATGCCGAGAGCGATGAGGGAGAGGGCTGTCGCCCCGTGCAATGTCGCCTCTGCCCGGGTGACGGGGGAGGGCTTGGCGATATGCACGCCCACGGCCCCGAGGATCAGGATGATGAGCGGCTGAACCCCGGCGAAGAGGGTGTTGACGACCGCGGGCTCGATCCGTTCGAGGCCGGTGAAGTAGCTGAGCCAGGCTCCCGCCGTCGTCAGGTTCATCAGGACGAGGGCGCGCCAGTCCCTGACCGCCGTTCGAAGCTCATGCCGCTTGAAGGCGAGGGCGAGCGCCAGGAACACCACGAGGGCGAGGCCGAAGGCGACGAGAACGATGGCGAAGAACGCAAAGCGCTGGAACGCCGCGCCGAAATAGACATCGCGCAGGGCACTGGTCAGGACGAAAAGGGCGATGCAGCCAGGGCCGATGAGGGCGGTCATGGGATCCTCCAGGGTTGGGACGGCGGGAGGATGCGCGGGTGGTGCAATGCCCGCAGCCCGGTTCTTGTCATTCGATTGCCCCCGGCGCAGCCGGTCCGTCTCGATCGGTCGTCGTTGCAGCTGCCGGGGTCGCCGCCTAAGGTCCCGGCCATGACCGACCTGCCCGACGCGCGCCCTGTCCGATCCCGCCTGTTCCACGGCTGGATCGTGGTTTTCGGGGCCTTTCTGGTGACCCTGGTCGCATTCGGGTCGGCCTACAGCTTCACCAGCTTCGTCGAAGCGCTGGAGGCGGAATTCGGGGCGAACCGGGCGACCGTGTCGACCGCCTTCTCCGCCGCCGTCTTCATCTTCTTCGGCTTCGGCTTCATCTCCGGAGCACTTGCCGATCGCTTCGGCCCGCGGATGGTGGTGCCGGTCGGGGTCGTCATCCTGTCCGGCGGCATGATCGCGGCGTCCTTCGCCACCGATATCTGGCAGTTCCTGGCCTTGAGCGGCGGCGGCATCGGCTTCGGCGTGGGTTTCGCCTATGTCCCGGCAACCGCCGCGGTCCAGCCCTGGTTCAATCGGCGCCGGGGCCTTGCGAGCGGGCTCGCGGTCTCCGGCATCGGCATCGGGACCCTGATCGGTCCGCCGATCGCGATTTTCCTGATCGACGCAGTCGGCTGGCGGGAGACCTACCGCGTCTTCGCGATGGTGGCCCTGGTGGTGGGCCTGCCGGCGTCCCTTCTGCTCGACCACCGGCCGGACCGGCATGGCGGGCCGGAACCGGCGGGGCCGGCCATGGCGGGGCAGGGCGACGGCCCGCAGCTGACCTTCGCCGAAGCCAGCACTACTCCGGCCTATTGGATGTACTATTTCGTCACCGCCCTGATCGCCGTCGGCATTTTCGTGCCCTTCGTCCATATCGAACCGGACATGGCGGCCCGCGGCCATGCGGCGGGCAGCGGGGCGGCCCTCCTGTCGGTCATC
>CAYNIS010000546.1:0-2483 GCA_964397055.1 uncultured Rhodospirillaceae bacterium
CACCGCGCTCGCCATCGGTTTCATCTTGGTTCAATTCGTCCACACGGCCTAGGCCACCCGGAAACGGTGGCTTTGATTGAAAAGTTCGGAGCCTGTGTCTTGAATTAGTGCGCGGTGGATCGGCGCATCCTTTCAGACTTGCGCCGACAGTAGTGATTCAGCACCGACCATCTGCGACCGCGCCAGAGTCGGCGCAGCCGTAAATGAACCGCGCCGGGTTTGCCAGAGGCTGGTTTGTGTGAGTCAGGCCGCGAAGTCGGGCTGACGGGATAGGGCATAGTAGCGTCCTTCGGACTCGGCGGGCGGTATGGTCCCGATCGGCTCGAGCAGGCAGCGGTGGTTGAACCAGTCGACCCGTTCGGGCGCGGCGAACTCGACGACGCCGACCACGGTGTGCCCCCGAAGCGGAGCGTCGAGCGGTCGGGAGCCGGCTGCCATCGTCGCCGAGAGGTTAGGCAGCCGACCGCGCACCAATGACGGCGGTCCGCCCGACCGGGGTCAGTCGGCGTCGCGCAGGTCGCGTTTCAAGACCTTGCCGGTGGCGTTGCGCGGCAAGGCCTCGATGAAGTCGACGTATTTGGGCACCTTGAACTTGGCCAGCCGTTCGGTGCAGTGGTCGATCACCCGTTCGGCGGTGATGTTGGCGCCGGCCTTCGGCACGATGATCGCCTTGCCGACCTCCCCCCACTTGTCGTCCGGGACGCCGATCACCGCCGCCTCCGTAATGCCGTCGATCTGATAGATCACGTTCTCGACCTCGGCCGGGTACACGTTCTCCCCGCCGGAGATGTACATGTCCTTCCAGCGGTCGACGATGGTCCAGAACCCGTCGGCGTCGACGGTCGCGGCATCGCCGGTGTGCAGCCAGCCGTCGGTGAAGCTCCTGGCGTTCGCCTCCGGGTTGTTCCAGTAGCCGGGCGTGATGTGCGGCCCGCGCACCCAGATCTCGCCCACCGTGTCCGGTGTCGTGATGTCGACGCCGTTCTCGTCGACCAGGCGCATTTCGGTATGGAGGAGCGGCTTGCCGGCCGAACCGAGCTTGGTCGCGGCGTCCTTGGCAGCGAGCGACATGGCACTCGGCGAGGTCTCGGTCATGCCGTAGCCCTGGGGCATCGCGACCCCGCGGCCGGTCCATTTCTCCAGGATCGCATGGGCCGCCGGCGCACCGCCGATGCCCGCGATCTTCAGTCGGCTCAAATCCGTCGTGTCGAAATCCGGGTGCTGCATCATGAACTGATAGTTCGCCGGCACGCCGAAGAAATGGGTGACGCCATAGGACGGGTCGCCGATCAGCTTCAGGCAGAGGGCGGGGTCGAACGCGCGCACGACATAGCTGGTGCCGCCGCAATGGAAGCAGGGATTGGCGTAGAGGTTGAGCCCGCCGGTATGAAACAGCGGCAGCACGGTGACACCGACGGTTTCCGGCCCGACCAGATGCGCCATGCCCATGTTGACGGCATTCCAGAAGGTCATGCCGTAGGTGATGATCGCCCCCTTCGGATGCCCGGTGGTGCCGGACGTGTACATGATCGTCCAGATGTCGCCGTGGGTGAGGGCGACCGGGGCGAGTGTGCCGGTGGCCGCCGCCAGCCCCTTCTCATACGCCGTTTCACGGTCGTCGCCGTCGATCTCCACCGTCACGCGCGTGTTGCAGCGCTTGGCGACCTCCGCCGCCTGGTCGGCGAAGCTGCGGTCGTAGACCAGGACGTCGGGGGTGGCGTCGCCGATGATGTATTCGAGTTCGAAGACCGTCAGCCGCCAGTTGAGGGGCAGGAAGATCGCGCCCAGCCGCTGGCAGGCGAACTGGACCTCGAACGTGTCGGTGGTGTTGGGCGCCAGGACAGCGACCCGGTCGCCCCGGCCGATACCGCAGCCCTGCTTGAGGAAGAGCGCACAGCGCTCGACCCGGTCGTGCATCTGGCCGTAGGTCCAGCGCCGGCCGGAATGGACATCGACCTGGGCCAGCTTCTGCGGGTCGACGCGGGCGTGATAGGCGATCCAGTCATAGGCCGGTACGGCTGACGGATAGTGCGGCTGGGGCTGGGCTTGGCCCTGGGTCATGGCGGTTCCTCCCTCGGACGGCCGGTCTTTGCGTGCCGGCGCTCTCTACCGCGACAGTAGCCCGGAGCCCTTGGGGACGGAACGCCGGAAAACGTTGACGGCGGTCGTCCGGCGCCGGTTCTGAAAGGTCGCCCTGGCCCGGGAGGCGATGGACTGCCGCGGGGAGGTCACGGCTGTTTCACCGAACCGGGTCGGATCCCTGCCGGCACAGGCAGCCCGGTTGATCGGCGATCACACCGCGGCAAGCCAGCGGGCGATGCCGGAAACGCGGTAGTCGTCGTGGAGTTGGCCGACCACCTGCACGCCCACCGGCAGGCCGTCGATGGCAAGGACCGGCACGGTGACCGTCGGCGCGCCGAGGCAGGAGGTCCAGGCGTTGAAGGCCGGGTCGCCGGTGGTGTGCAGGATGCCGTGGTCGGCCG